>DETU01000088.1:15700-17396 GCA_002362175.1 Ruminococcus sp. UBA3280 | reverse complement strand
AAAAAGTATTTAAGTATATCCATAAAAAGCTGTTTTTAATGAACAATTTTCCGGTAGACAGTTGTATATTATAATAGCGATATTCATAAAGTCTGAGCATAACGATAATCGCTGACGCATAAAATTCAAAAAAGGAGTGATTTCATGAAAAGCACAATACATACAAAAAACATATTCAAAACATCAGATACAAAGACAATACAAAAAAATGTAACAGAAAAGATTCAGAAACTTTTAAATCAGCAGATAAGAAAAGCTGTATAATCTGTATAAAAGCGAAAGGAGATTATAATGATGTCTAAAGTAGGAATTTACTGTCGTTTATCAATTGAGGATAAAAACAAACTGAAAACTGATGACAGTCAGAGTATACGGAATCAGAAGTCCATGCTCCGTGATTATTGCCGAGAACGTGACTGGGAAATTTATGATATTTATTGTGACGACGGCTACAGCGGAGTTGACCGAAACCGTCCTGAATTTAAACGCCTGCTCTGTGATTGTGAAAACGGAAAAATTAATATTGTCCTCTGCAAAGACCAATCAAGATTTTCAAGAGATATTATTGTAATCGAACAGTATATCAACGATAAATTTCTTGAGTGGGGAATACGTTTTATCGGTGTTGCGGACAATGCGGACTCGGACAGTGAAATTTACAGCACCATGAGATTATTTACAAGTGCATATAATGAAATGTATGTCAGGGATATTTCATCAAAAATCCGCCGTACTCTTACATATAAAAGGGAGCAGGGACAGTTTATAGGTTCATTCGCTCCTTATGGATATCATATTGACCCTGACAACAGACATCATCTTGTAATTGATAACGAAACTGCTCCTGTGGTTCGGGAAATTTTTAAAATGTACGTTCAGGGTAGCGGCTACAGGAAAATCGTACAGGAACTTAACAACAGAGGTATTCCAAATCCTTCTGCATACAAAAAACAGATAAATTCAAAATATGTCAACTGCAATGCTGATTCGGGCAGTTCAAAAGGATTATGGACGCAGTCAACTATTTCGGTTATTCTCAGAAACGAAATGTATACGGGTACACTTGTACAGGGAAAAACCCACCATGTAAGCTATAAAAATAAAAAACGAAAAAAAGTCAACAAAAGTGACTGGATTAGGATACCTGATACACATGAAGCAATTATTGATAAAGAAACATGGGAGCGTGTACAGGAACGATTAAACAGCCGTACACGCTCCGGTCGTGTATCTCAGGAACTTTCCCCGCTTTCAAGAAAAGTAAGATGTGCGGTCTGCGGTCGTCCAATGAAAAGAAACGTATATTATAATAAAGCCAAAACAATTCAGTACTATGGTTTACAGTGTGCCACATACAAGACGGGAGCAATGAACTGCACGAATATCAGAACTATAAGCGGAAAGATACTTGAACAGAAAATAATTGACGAACTTAATACGATTGTCGGACAATATTGTCGGACAGACGAAATTATATTAACTGATTTTCACGATGAACAGATTAAATCAATTCAATCACAGCTTGAAAAACTGGAAATACAAAAAACAACTGCAAATTCAAGACTTACAAAGATGTACAAAGACAGGCTGGACGGCTTGATTTCAGATAAAGAATATACTATGTTTCATGATGTTCTGATTACGGAGGAGCAGGGTGTTTCAAAACGTATCGAAGATTTGAAAAAGCAGAAAGAAG
>DETU01000088.1:15153-15410 GCA_002362175.1 Ruminococcus sp. UBA3280 | reverse complement strand
AAGATTTGAAAAAGCAGAAAGAAGATATTTTCCAAAAGAAGATAACTACAGAAAATCAACGCACAATCATTGAAAAATATACCCATTTCACCACTCTTGACCGCAGTATTGCTGATGAATTTATTGATTTCATTGAAGTGGGTGAAGTAAGCGACAACGGTGAAAGGGATATAATAATTAATTGGAAAATATAATGGCACATCATAAAAAAGGAATGTTCCCGTTACCTGCTTGATTTAAGTTGATTCGTCACATGG
>DETU01000088.1:0-14854 GCA_002362175.1 Ruminococcus sp. UBA3280 | reverse complement strand
GATTTAAGTTGATTCGTCACATGGCGGAATAGACGGCGGCTGCACTGCCGTTGACGGAACTTCCGAAAAAGGAATAAATCTAAATATCCTTCTTATGCTCAGAGACCTGCTTACAATTTCAGGCTATGAAGTTGAAGTGACAAGAGATACCGACATATCAATACATGACAAGGGTGTTGAAGGAATAGCAAATCAGAAAAGTTCCGATATGGATAACAGACTTGAACTTTTCAATAAAAATGATAATGCCATATGCATATCAATTCATCAAAATCAGTTTACTGACCCAAAATACAGCGGTGCACAGATGTTTTATTCCGAAAGCAACCGCCGTAATGAAAATCTTGCCCGTTCGATACAAAACAGATTTGTTGAATTTTTACAGCCTGATAATACACGTGAGATAAAACAGTGCGGAAAAGAACTTTTTCTGTGCTATTACAGCAAAAATCCGACTGTAATGGTTGAATGTGGATTCCTTTCAAATCCGGAGGAAGCGGCTCTGCTTACAACCGAAGAATATCAGAACAAAGTCGCATTTACAATATTTGCCGGAATAAACAGCTTTATAAACTCCAAATAATATTATCTGAAAATGCCATGAAAACATACAAAAATATATTGACATCTGCTGATAAATGCAGTATAATGAATTTATATATATAATTATTTCCAATAAAAAAATACGGAAATCGAACGGAGGTATTTTCTATGGCATTCTGCAAATTCTGTGGCAGACAGCTTACAGATAGCGAAGTGTGTGATTGTCAGAACCGGCAGGGCAATCAATTCAACGACATGAACAGCGGATTTAATCCCACTTCAAACAATCAGTATACGGATTCCAATAGCGGAGATATTCAGTCTGAATCCAAAGGCAAGAAAAAATTAACTTTAATGTTTGCCGGAATAGCTGTAATATTTATTATAATACTTTCACTTCTTTCGGCTTTAATTGCAGGAAATTCCTACAAAAAACCGTTTAACAGGATTGTCCGTGGCGTAAATAAAAACGACATCGAGCTTATTCTTGAACAATTCATGACTGAAGATATGTTGGAAGAAGTCAAGGACGAAATTGAGGACGAAACTGACGGAGACTGGAAAGAATTCTGTGAAGACGCTGAAGAAGCCATGGAAGAAATGAAAGAGTATCTTGAAGACGATTTTGGAAAGAATGTAAAGTTTTCTGTAAAATTTCTTGACAAGAAAGACGCAAAGAAAAGAGAAGTCAAGAATCTTGAAAAGCTTTATAATTCAATAGACGAAGATATTGAAATAAAAAAAGCTTACAAAATCAAGCTTGAACTCAAAGTTAAAGGAAAAGACGACGATGAAGATATGAAACTTAATCTTTATTCCGTAAATATCAAGGGTGAGGGCTGGAAACTTATGATTGACAATGATATTCTCAACGACCTTGAAAACGGCATTGAGGATATAGTTGATACCGATATTTATGAGGATATTATTCAAGACATTCTTTAAATAAAATCCTGATTATCCGGAGAATATCATTTCTCCGGATTTCACTTTGTAAATTACAATATCTGTATTCTTTTCGTAATATTATCTTAATTGACATATTGTAACAAACATGATAAAATAAAACGTATCCAAAAAATTTTTTTCGGGAGGATTTTCAAGTGAAATTAACCAAACTTTCTTCTGTATTTCTTGCACTGGCTCTGACCGCCTCTGCTTCAGGCTGTTCAGAAAAAAAATCAGAATCAAAATCGGGCAATTCTGATATAATAAATGTTTCTCCGAGAAACATTACATTTGAGTGGCAGCCTTTGTATGAACAGAAATTGAATGAATTTAAAAACTCAGACAAATTTTCAGAAACTGCTGTCAACGGTTTGGAAGAATCAAGATTTGACCTCTGTGACCTGAACAGCGACGGAACACCTGAGCTTATTATTTCCGCCAACAACGACCATACGACAATGTGTGAAGTTTTCACTTTATCGGGCGGTGAGGTAATCAGTATAGGCGAAATCGGAGAATATGGCTCATTCACATACTATCCTGATTTCAAACTGATAAACCATGAATATTCGGGGGACGGCTTTGTTCTTGGAAAATTCATCAGCTTCAACGGCAAGGAATTTACCGATGCCATGACTTACAGCGACAACAGCGGTTCTGCCTCAAAAGGTGCTGAAATAAAGCACGAAATCGACGGCAAGGAGCTTTCACTTCCCGAATATGATGAAGCAATGGAAATGTACAAAAACGCAAAGACAATTTCTTTAGGCAGAAAATATACTTTTGGTACTGCATCTGTAGAATACGCTCTGCACTGCTCGGAAAGCTGGGGGGCTGTCCTCACTCCAATAGAAAAGGATATATTCAAGGAACAGCTTATGAAAAATCTCAATACGGCTATTGAAACGGGAAAAGATGCCGCATTTGAATTTTGTGACCTCAACAATGACGAAATCCCAGAACTTATTGTATCAGAGGGTACAGGCGAAGAAGACGGCTGTAAAATCTATTATATTTCCAATAATGTACTTCTTGAACTTGACGGAACTTACGGTTATAAGGGAAAGTTTTCACTCGATAATGAACAGCTTGTATTTTATGTAACGGGTTCACCGTCGGGCAATGCCTGCTGGTCGCTCACAAACAATGATATTTCCAGCTTCAACGTTTCAAGAAGTCACATGGAATGTGGACGCAGATATGTTCTCAGCGAGGACTCTGTAAACGCTTCAATACGTTAATTCCGATATGGCTAAGTCAAGATATATATATACCTGTAATCAGTGTGGTTATGAAAGTTCAAAATGGAACGGAAAATGTCCCTCATGCAATGCGTGGAACAGCTTTGAAGAAGATATTTCCGTTTCTTCAACCACTTCAGGACGTTCATCATCAAAGTCTGTCCCCGACCTTTCAGAACAGATTCTTGAACTGGAACAGATAGGCATTGACAATGATGTTCGTTATGATACAGGAATAGGAGAGCTTAACCGTGTACTCGGCGGAGGGCTTGTAAAAGGTTCACTCGTACTGCTCGGCGGTGAGCCGGGAATAGGCAAGAGTACAATACTATTACAGATATGTCAGTTTCTAGGAAACGAACACTCTGTGTTATACATTTCCGGAGAAGAATCCGCAAGACAAATAAAACTCCGTGCAAAACGTCTCGGAGTTGATACGGAAAACCTTTATATCCTCACCTCAACCGACGCAGAAGCAATTGCGGAAACCATATCGTCATGTACTCCCGATATAGCTATTATAGACTCAATTCAGACCGTAAGTATCAACAGGATAACTTCCAGTCCCGGCAGTATAACACAGGTTCGTGAATGTACAAACCTTTTCATGCATACCGCAAAAAATCAGGAAATTCCCGTTATTATAGTAGGTCACGTAAACAAGGATGGTGCTATTGCAGGACCTAAAGTCATGGAACATATTGTTGATGCTGTTCTGTACTTTGAGGGTGAACGACA
This sequence comes from Ruminococcus sp. UBA3280, assembly GCA_002362175.1. GTDB lineage: Bacteria > Bacillota > Clostridia > Oscillospirales > Ruminococcaceae > Ruminococcus. Next base: position 11,384 of record DETU01000088.1, on the reverse strand, counting down.
TCAGAGTTACCGACTTCTCAGAGCGGTAAAAAACCGTTTCGGTTCTACCAACGAAATAGGCGTTTTTGAAATGATTGACAAAGGACTGCGTGAAGTGGAAAATCCATCTCAGATGTTGCTTTCAGGCAGACCGCTGAATGTTTCGGGGACTTGCGTGGCGTGTGTCATGGAGGGAACACGTCCGATTCTTGCGGAAGTTCAGGCTCTTGCTTCAAAAACAAGCTATTCAGCACCAAGACGTATGGTAACGGGTTTTGACTTCAACAGGCTTAACATCATTATTGCCGTACTCGAAAAAAGGCTCGGAATATTTATGGGTTCTCTCGACGTTTATCTTAATATTGTCGGTGGTTTCAGGCTTGACGAACCCGCAGGAGATTTGCCCGTTGCTATGGCTCTCTACTCGGGTATCATGGACAAACCTATTGACGAACAGCTTATTGCTTTCGGTGAAATAGGTCTCGGTGGTGAAATACGTTCCGTCTCACACATAGAACAGCGTATACGTGAAGCGGAAAGAATGGGTTTCACTACCTGTATAATCCCGAAACAGTCGGTAAGTTCAATAAATCCCGAAAAATATTCAATAAATATTATTCCCGCCTCAACTCTCAAACAGGCTTTTTCCGTGATAAAATAATAAACAAGGTGATTATTCATGAACATTAAATATAAAAAACTGACTGATAAAGAAATTGATATATTTATCCAAATGAGAATCAATCAACTGCGTGAAGAAGGTGCAACAGAAAATATTGACCTTATCCCCGAATTGAAAAATTATTACAAGAATCATATGGCAGACGATACTTTTATTTCATGGCTTGCTGTAGATGAGGATAACGGACAAATAGTAGGAACAAGCGGAATTTCAATAGTTGAAAAACCACCATATTTCAGTTGTCCGACCGGTAAAATAGCTCTGCTTTCAAGTATGTTTACGGACAAGTTATACAGAAGAAAAGGTATTGCGACCGCCTTGCTTGAAAAAATCGTAAGCGAAGCAAAAGCCCGACATTGCGGAGCTATTCAGATTACAGCGTCCGATACAGGAGTGCTTTTATACAGTAATTTCGGATTCACGAAAAACAGTAACTTCATGCAGTACATACTGTAAAAAGAATTTTTTTAATGTTTAAAGATATTTTTACAGGAATATCCATGATTTTATTCGGTATTGATATATTTACTTTAGGTATTTCAACAACCCAGCAGAAAATCAGAAACTATGATTTGGGACAGTATTTTCCTTTTAGTTTGCGGAATAGGTTATCTGTTAAAAGGTCTTAATGTAATTTGAACCGATATAAATTGTGATTTATGGAGGAAATAATGAAAAAGAAACAGAATAATAAATCAAAAGTATCATTTATATGTTTTCTGATTGCTTCGGTATGTTCTTACATAAACGGTATTATAGGTATGATAAATAAAGACGGTAGTAATTGTATTTTAAATTTTTGCCTGGGTTCTTCATTTCTATGTTTATCAACTACTTACCTGAATAAAGACAAATAATTAAAATAAGCTCGAAATTTGTTATTATCAACTAATTTCGAGCTACAAATTTATATATATTCATATTAAATTTTATGCGTGTACTTTTTCTCTGACATTATTTCTGATAAAAATTCTCTTGAAAACCGTCCTGACAAACGGCTGTATAAAGAAAAGCTGTGAGAAAAACGCAAACGGAAAATTATAACATACAAGTTTGAGCCAGTTTGCAAAAAATGTGAACACGTTGAAATCCGACATTCCATAGGGATAATAAAGTATTGCTGCTATAAAACTCATTACGGGACACATAATACCTACTGTTGCACAGATTATTGTTGTCTCAAACATAACGGGGTCAGTTTCCGCCGGATTAAAAATCTTACAGGCAAATTTGAACGACAACGGACTTCCGACAAGAACTTCAAGAATATAAGCACAGCAAAATTCAATAAGTACAACCGCCCATATCGGAACGTTTTTTCCTAAAACCGAAACTCCACCCATAGCGTTTATGGCGGAAATGACACCCGATTCACCTGTAATCGTCATGAATATACTGCCGTTTATTACATAAAGGCTGTAAAAAACATAGGCGTGTACCGTAATAATAACGGTAATAAGTGCGAACATCATTCGCTGAAACTGATTCTGTGGCATAAAAATATCCTCCTGATTTCCGAAAATTACGCAAAAAAATAACACGCATCCCAATGAGTATAATCTGAGCGGAAGTACGTTCCGTAATCAGATTTACATACCTACTGGTAAAACGTGTGTCGTTTGCGTTAATTTTCTATATATTCTTTTAACATTATATCATATTTCCCGAAACTTGTCAATAAGAAATTTTTTAAACCCCTATTGACAAACATCAGGAAAAAGCGTACAATTTAACTATACCATAAAAAGAAAGGAAGTTTTTTATTATGCATTATACTTACAAAACTAAAATGGTCTGTTCAAAGGAAATAAACTTTGATATTGACGGAAATGTAATCACAAATATATCTTTTAACGGTGGCTGTAATGGCAACTTAAAAGCCATTTCAAAGCTTGTTGACGGCTGGACTGTTGAACAGATTGAAGAAAAAATCAAAGGGAATACCTGTGGCATGAAACCAACATCATGTGCAGACCAGCTTTGCCTTGCTGTCCGTGAAGCTTACGAGACACAGAAAAACAACTGATTTACGAAAAGACTGATATTTAATGTCAGTCTTTTTATTTTGACAGTTTTAATCATTTCATATTCTTTATATATTCACTTTTACTTCCGTCCCAGTGACAATATATACACTTTCCGTCTCTGAAAATATGTTTGCAATCCCGATAACCGTAAAGAACACTGGCACACTCAGGACAAAGTCCTTTCATTTCGGACGATGATTTCAGAAACTTACTTCCACATTCGTCACATACTGCAATATTTATAGAGTTCATTATTTACTCCTTTGTCCATTCCCAGCCGTCACACCTGCCTATAAAATCATTCTGTATTCCCTCAAACTTATCTGTCGGCAAAATTTCACCGTCTATAGTAATTTTCATATCTCTACAGCAGACATACCACTCAAGCAAGTCCAGTACGTCAAATATTGCTGAAGAATATGCTTTCAGAATATAGTCTGCCAGAATATCCCTGTCATTCTGTGTAAGCCTTGCAATTACACTGTCTTTATCCCACGCAACGTCACCGTTTCTTACTTTGTTCGCATCAACGCAACTACGTGACATTTCAACAAATTCATCAATAAGTTTCTTATATATTTCTGTTCCCCTGCTCATTACAATCGTATCCTTTCAAACACATCAAAATTCATCAAAGTATTTCTGTAATTTTTCTGCATACTTTCCTACGTGCAGACCGTCCACAAAAGAATGGTGTACCTGAACAGAAACAGGAATAACCGTTCTTCCGTTTTTTTCATAATATTTTCCCCAATCAAAAAGAGGAGTAGCATTATCTTTATTTCCTGAAATAGTATGTGAAATATGAGTGTATGTAACCCACGGCATAGGAGAACACTGAAATACATCATTTCCCAAAGGTCCTGTAAAATATTCTTTCTGTTCATCTGCCGTTTTTAATGCCAGTCTGCAATAATCCTCCATACTATCTTTCATAGGCACATTTACCACCTTAAAAAGTCCCGTATCCTTGTTTAAATATGTAAATGCGGTATCTATCCTATCAAATAAAACCACCTTACCATCTAAGAATCTGTAACGAAACTCCTCAATTTCATTTGCACATTTGCAGACAGCATATACCATAGCCATAGTAAAAGAAAGTTTCTTTTCTTTAACCACACGCCTGAAATTTGTTATATCCGCTTCAAAAGTAACACAAAATGACGGTTCAATACTGTTTCTGAAAACCTTACAATGCATTGCTCTTTCCCATGTTTTTTCATCAATCACTTTATATCTGCCATACATATTTTAAATCTCCAAACCTTATTTAATTAATTTCACCATGTTTTTTTCAAGAAATTCAACCGAAAAACTTTCAAGCTCATCTGAAGATTTTCCCTTTGCATAATAACAGTCTCTGTCAACACAATACTCTATACGATACGGAAAGCAAAGTCTTTCAGCCATATGCCATTTATAGTAAAGAAACTCCACAGCCGACTCATAACAGCCATTTATATACTCCATAGAGGAAATATAATAAAGAAAGTCCTCATTTATTTCTGAAAATCCACCATATTTTAGTAAATCCAGTTCATTAATGATTTTTTCAAACATTATCAAAGAAATTTCCGCATCATCTTCACTGCTGAACTTTTCAAGTGACGGACTCTTATAACCCGATTTCAACATATAGTCCACCCATTCTGAAAGATAAAGATAATTAACACGCTTGTTGAAATGTTTTCTGTTATAGATATAATTTTCAATAAGATTACTAAGAAGATACATCACATCACCTCATATTGATTATATCATATAATAATATACCTGTCAACAAAAAAGACCGTCGAAACGGTCTTTTTTATTATTCATCTATGTCTACACTAATTATTTCTATTTTGTAGACCGTGTTTATCTGCATCGGATAAGTTTCGTATATATATCCGTCAAAAGTTATTTCCACATTTTGTCCGACTTCCAGCTTTTTAACGTCATCTGAATCGGCAACATCTTTAAGTGATACAACATATTCATTTTCCGTATTCAGTTCACGGCAAAGTATACTGCCGTCGTTTACTTCCAGAACTTCGCAATCCTTAACAAACTGACCGTTTTCCTGTTCGGTAGAATCTTCGGTTTCAGGTTCTGTTATTTCTTCTGTTTCTGATTCGGTAACAGATTCAAAAGACTCAAAGTCACTTACACCCTCAAAAGAAACCCTCTGATTTTCGGTTATTGTTTCAATATCAGCCGAAACAAATTCGTCACCTTTAAGAACATACAGATAATCGCCTATATAAACAGCTCTGTTAAAATTGGTGTTATTAACCTTATCGAAATTATAATCACTGCTTATGATGCCTTTAAGATTGAACTCCCCGTTATCGTAAGAGAAGAACATATAGCTTGTTGTACACTGACTTGAAAAAACGTCATTATTCCAGCTGTAATTTTCTTCAACAACAGGTATACCGATTAAATTCTTTTCAGGAGCGATAAGAAGTGCTTTTCTTTCCCACCTTGCTTCTGAATAAATCCAGTTGTCATCACCGTTTCTGTCAATTGTATAAGTGCCGACGGATTTAAGATTATAAGGGTCGGAATTATCGAACATTGTAAGCTTTATACCCGTTTCAATACCGTTTTCGTCCGCATTAACACCAAATCCGAGTAACAGACCGTCTCCCCAATCCTGCATATATGTGCTGTAACCGAGTATCTTGAACTCATCAAGAATTGTAGGATTTGTCGGGTCACTGAGGTCTATTGCAAATAACGGGTCTGTCTGTTCGTAAGTTACGACGTAAGCCATATCACCGCTGAACTTTACGGACTTTATTTCTTCGTCAATGCCTAAATCCGCCACACTGCCGACAATATTCATATCCATATCAAGAACATATACCCTGTTGTCACGTTTTATTCTTTCATAGGAATAATATCCGCTTTCCTCACCCATAAGTTTATCTTTTACTCTGTCCCATGCAGATTCATCATATTCGTAGCCGTGGTAAACTTCTTCATATTCGTCATTGGTAACGGCAATTCTGAAATATCCGTTGTACTCACTCATTGAGAACTGGTCATTAACACGTCCGCTGACTGCACCGCAGGCTTCGGGGGCAATCATTCCGCCACCTATTGAAATACGTGTTATTTCGGTTTCGTCCCAGCCTATAGTTGTATAGAGATTTGAACCTGAACAGTAAACATCACCTGTATATCCTGCCAGTGCCTTTGAATCAACTGCTGAGAATGTTCCCGACTGTGTAAGGTCAAGACTACCGATAACAGTATAGGTAAGATTATATACATCTTCAAAATCATCATCAGGCAATAATATATCTCCTGCGGGAATACATTCAACATCTTCTGAAATGCCACATGAAGGAATATATTTCTCAATCTGTGCAGGTTCTTCAATGCGTGAAACCTCAACCGTTGTATAATCGGTAATGAGATACATATAACCGTCGGGACTGATTCTCACATCATTATAACTTCCGTCCTGATAGTAAGTATCAATAAGCTGTGGAATTTCGTCGGTGGTATAGAAAGTAACAAAACATGAAGTTTTATAGTCATACCAATAATCATCTTCCGTATTGCTTTCATTATAACCGCTTACCGTACCCAGTACCACAAGCATATCATTATATAAATACATATCCTGTACAGATACGTCGGTTTCGTATTCATCGCCGAAATATCCCTTTACATTTTCACTTACATCTATAATTCCCAAACCTGTAAACTCTCCGTTGTTAACAGAAGCACAATTTATTTCGGGAACAGTATTATATTCATCGTCATAATCATTATGAATGTAATATATATTCTTGCCGTTGGTTTTTACAATATCGGCTTCAAGAACGTTTTCCTCTTGATTATAAGTATCGGAATACTTCTCATTTTCAGCTTCTTCATTTGTTTCGGCGGAACTCTCCGAAAATTCTTCATCAATAATTTCTTCTTCCTGTGGTTCTTCTATAAATTCGGAACTTTCGTCCCCTGCCCCATTCTCAACAGGTTCTTCAAATTCTATTTCATTTTCAATACCTGCTCCCTGAGTCAATGAACTGTTGGATTCTGCTGGTGCTTCATCATATTCAACATCATCATAAGTTTCTTCATAAACTCCGCCGTCTGCGTCGTTTTCAGCAACAGCCGTCTCCAACGTTTCAGCAGACTTTGCACCGCTTATAAATAATCCTCTTCCTGCTGTTTCGGGGTTTGACCTTCCTGAACTTTCCTTTATCATGGTGTAAATCTGTTCATAGTCTTTCGCACCCGTCATATAACTACCCGTCTTTTCAAGATGCGGAGTATCTGCTTCAGTTGCAAACATACTGCTTTCGTCAGGATTTACCAAAATACTGTTACGGTCTATTGGAGTGTCTGATTTATTAAATATATTATCTTTATTAATGTATACAACAGTACTTCCCACTATTACCGCACAAGCCGCCGACAATGCCACAAGTCGTCCCGCAACACTTATCTTTTTACGCTTTTTGGACGGTGCTTTATTGTCAAGCATCTTCTTTATATTTTCGGGTTCAAGCTCTTTAGGAACTTCCTCATTTTCAAGAGCCTTTTTTACTTTTTCGTCATTCTTATTCATAAAAAACTCTCCTTTCTAAATATCGGACGTAAGTTCAAGACGTAGTTTTTCCTTTATTCTTGAAAGTCTTGAACGTACTGTACCCGACTTCAGTTCGCATATTTCTGAAATCTCGTCACTTGTATATCCTCCGAGTACGGACATTGAAAGCATGAGTCTTGATTCACTGTCAAGTTTATCAAGAGCGTCCTTTATTTCAATCGAATCATAATCAAAGTCATCTGTTTCGGGAAAATCTTCATTCAGTTCTTCCGCCGTATTAAAATACTCCTTTTGTTTACGTTTTATCTTTGCGGAAAGTATACGCATAATCCAGCTCCTGAATTTTTCAGGTTCTTTTAGTTTATCTATTGAACAGTATGCATCAAGTACCGTATTACTTACCACATCGCTTGCGTCGTGTGAATTTCTCAGACTGTAAAGGGCTATATGGTACAAATCCTTGTACACTGTTTCATACAGTCTTGAAAAAGCTTCCGTACTTCCTTTCCTAGCAAGCTTAACGTCTGCGGAAAAATCTTTCATATGTATCACCTCTTTTTGAAACGTTTCATTAATCAGGTGTCGGAAAATCATGAATATGTTGCATAAAAGCAAAAAAATCAGCTATATGCACAAATTTCCGTTGGAAAAACTGTACATACAGCCGAAAAATATTATTTAATTAAGCGTTAGCACGTCCGAGGAATGCAGCACCGATAATGCCTGCATCGTTGCCTAGCTTGGCAATTACTATTTCTGTGTTCTTTTCGGAATTACGTGTATAGACTTCTTTCTTTACAAGTTCCTTTACAGGAAGAAGAAGTGGGTCACCCTCGTTGCATACGCCACCGCCGATACAAAGCACATCAGGCTGGAAAATATTTATTGTATTTGTGATACCTGCCGCAAGATACTTTATGTACTTATCAACAACAACCTTAGCAGGATTGTCCCCTGCTCTCATAGCGTCAAAAGATGTACGTGCAGTAACCTTTCCTTTTTCCTCTGCCATCTTGTTCATTATGCTGTCGGGACACTCTGCCATAGCTTCCTTAGTCATTCTTATAAGACCAGTTGCGGACGAATAAGCCTCAAAACAACCCTTTCTTCCGCATGAACACTGAGCACCGTCAACCTGTACAACAGTATGTCCGATTTCTGCACCTGCAAAATTTGAACCCGAGTAAATCTTACCGTCAATGATAATTCCTCCGCCTACACCTGTACCAAGTGTAATACAAACGGCATTCTTAGCACCCTTTGCAGCACCTGCAACGTATTCACCGTAAGCAGCAGCATTTGCGTCGTTTTCAATGAAAACAGGCTTGTCAATAGTTTCCTGAATGTACTTTACCATAGGTGTATCTTTAAAACCAAGATTATTGGAATATTCAATTATACCTGTTGCACTGTTTGCGATACCGGGAGTACCTATTCCAATCCATTCAATCTTGTCAATATCAAGATTTGCATTCTTTACAGCCTGAAGTGCCATTTTTGCCATATCGTCGGCAATTTCCTTTTCAGGACGGGGACAGTTTGTCTTTGTGCTTGCCTTTGCAATGATGTTATATTCCTCGTCAACAACACCTGCAACGATGTTTGTTCCTCCGAGGTCAATTCCGATGTAGTATTTCATAAAAAATACACTCCTTATATTTATTTATTTTGCTGTCCTCACAGACAGACACAATATGCAGTTTATTTATGTTTCAAAGCAGGTACACGTTTCAGAATACATTCATATAAAACCACTGATACAGTTGCACCCATAATGCCCTGTATTGCAAATTCGGGAATTGCAAGTATTGCAGACTGTACCGAATGATACATTAATCCCGTGAAAATATCATAGCCTACTATCATTACAGTCTCAGAAACGATAACAGCAATTATTCTCGACACAACTGAATCAGATTTTTTTGCACATATACCGTGTACATGAAAACAAGCCCACGCCATAACAGCCTTTATGATAAGTGTTGCAGGAGCATAAATGGCATAACCTGTTATAATGTCGGCAAAAGCCGAACCGATTCCCCCGGCGACCGCTCCGTAAGTTCCACCGAGTATCCACGCTGAAATATTGACAAGTACATCACCAAGATTAACATAACCTTTTGTGGGGGTGGGTATCTGTATTACAATAGTTGCAACTGTCGTCAGTGCGGTCAGAATACCTGTAAGCGTAAGCAGACGTACTTTTTCATTGGTTGATTTCATAAAATTACCTTCTTTTTATATGATTTACGGAAATTCCGCAATAAACTGCTCCATTGTACCGTTATATACATTAAGGTCAATATATTTTTCCTCACCGTTATAGCCGTAAAGTTCTCCCTTGTCGCAGTATTGCCAGAATTTCCAGTCCATCAAATCAGGTTCAATATTTACATTTCTAATCCATAACGGATAATCACCGAAATTTTCTTTTACATACCTGAAATAAACAGGGAGGGTTGTATAAATTATAGGCTTTACACCATAATATTCCTCAAGCTGTTCAAGAAGCGGACGGAGTATTTTTTCAGCTTCTTCCTTATCAGGTTTATGCAGTTTCTTGTCCGCATAGTACTCAATATCCACAACAGGAGGCATATCAATTTCGTCTGCTCCCACAACTGAAATAAAATTAGCCGCCTGAGTTTCACCTGCACTGTCAAAGCTGAAAAAATGGTATGCCGATACCTTTATATCAGTTTCCGCAATATTTTCAAGATTACGACGTGCCGATTCATCAACATGACCGCTTCCCTCCGTTGCCTTTATAAAAGCAAAGGAAACGTCCTGATTATCAAGTTTCTTCCAGTCTATAATCCCCTGATAATTTGAAACATCAACACCCCATACAGAATATTTTGATTTGTTTAATTCCACCGACGAAAAATAACACGCTGTTACAGCAGAAATTCCCGTCATAAATGCACCCAGCAAGGCACATATGATTTTTCTTTTTTCAGGCATTACTAAATAGTTATCCTCCTGTTTCGGAGTCTGTCCGATAATTTTAATTTTACATACACTTATATAATACCCTATTTCTTAAAAATAGTCAACAGTTTTTTATGAACAAATTTCATAATAAAAATATTTAATTATAAAATACAAGAAAATAAAAAATCCGACATACAGCTTAAAGCACCATGTCGGATTTTATCAGTATCAAATCAATCAGCCGATAGAGCCGTATACTTCTTCAAAGTCAGCCGGATTTGCATTTATTGTAATAGTACCGTCACCGTTGTCTGTAACAGCGTCTGCCTTATAAGCAGTACCGTCAAGTGTATCGTCAGGAATAATAAAAACAGTACCAGAAGTGATTTTTTCTGCAAATTCTGACGGAATCTTTATTGTATTTCCGTCTATTTCACATTCGTCAGCACTTACTAAACCGTTAAGGTCAACAACGCCGTCTACAAGTTCAACATTTACTTCTGTGTCAAAATCCTGATGAGTCCATGCATAATAGGCATTGTTTACAACATCAACCGCTTTGCTGAGGTCTATAACTGAAAGGTCGGCACTTTCTATAACCCCTTTTTCAACGGCACAATCTATAATTTCTTCCATAGATGCCTCACCTGTAACAATACCTGTTGCCCTCATTGATGCAGAAACAAGAAATTCAGCTGTAATTTCTGATTCGGAGTCCATTTCAGCATCTGCGTCAACTATATCCCAGTCCTTAGCAACCTGTAAATCAGATTCAAAAGTTCCGTCTGAAACCATACCGAAAGTATTGTTTATAAGACTGAGAAGTTCAGCATTTGTAAGAATATGACCATCTTCTTCAGCCTCTGATTCTTCTTCGGTTTCTGCCTCTGTTTCGGGTTCAGTTTCTTCTTCTGTTGTCTCTTCAGCGGTTTCGGGTTCTGTTTCAGCTTCGGTAACCGATTCAGTAGTAGTTGCAACTGACGAAACTTCACTTGATGATGAATTTTCCGATTCTTCACCACATGAAACCAATGACATCATACCAACTACAATTGCTATCGCTAAAAATTTCTTTCTTATGAACATACTATACACCTTTTTCTTAATATATAATTCTGTAAAGCACAATATTTATTATATCACATACGCCTATTAATTTCAACCGTTCATAAAAAAATCATGATATATTCAGAAAAAATATAACTAT
>DETU01000064.1 GCA_002362175.1 Ruminococcus sp. UBA3280 | reverse complement strand
GGGGTTGCACTCCACATATAAAAATCCTGTTCCGTGTATATATCGGGGTGAGTATGAAGTGCGGAGGTATCAATTTTTGAATAGTCAATTTTTTCGTCAGGACTTACTTCCATAGTTTCCATTATATTTCCGTCAAAGTCTGTGAAAGTAAGAGTATATTTTGTTTCAACGGGTTCGTCAAGCAGGGTTATTTCATATGTTACAATGGGTTTGTTGTCTCCCGGAGGGAATACATTTACAGATGCAGTTTTTTCTTCTGCAAAAAGTTCAGCAAGAGAGGAAACTTCCGCATAACAGCTTGAAGTTATATTTTCTGTCTGTGATGAGACAAAGTAATTACCGTTTTCGTCGGTAACGGGTGTCTGTATATCAAGTCTTATCGAAACAGAAAGACCGTCGAGAGAAACTTCGCCTTCTTTTGTATGGTATTCTGTTATATTGGGCATACTGTCAACTGAAATTGTCGCTTTTTTGTAGAGAGCATTTATAACTGTGTCGGAATCTATGTATTCAGGGGTTGCACTCCACATATAAAAATCCTGTTCCGTATAAGTATCGAGGTGAGTGTGAAGTGAAGAAGTATCAATTTTTGAATAGTCAATTTTTTCGTCAGGACTTACTTCCATAGTTTCCATTGTATTTCCGTCAAAATCCGTAAAGGTAAGAGTATATTTTGTGTCGTCACCTGAATTTTCCTCCGCATAAACGTTAAGGGGTATCATTGAGACAGTGAGGACAGCAGTAATTAATGCTGATAATTTTTTTTTCATATTATCCTCCGTTTTCATATTATTTTATCAGTATTTGAAAAACATTCTGCAATCGTCTGAAACGATTCTGCAAAGTTTCACATATTTTTCGTATGGCATACGCAGAAGCATGAAGTCTGCGGACAGAATACCGCCTGTATAGTGGTCATAGGCAAAAATGGCATAAAGTATAATTTCGTCCCAGTCGGTCAGGCGTGACATTTCAGTTGCTTTCAGGTAATATTCGTCAAAATATTCTTCTATTGTTGAGAGTGTGTAAAAACCGCAGTATTCTGTATTTATATAAAGGTCTATATCTTTAGCCGTAAAAAATCACCTTCCCGAAGATTGTTCTGAATTTTTATCATTAAGATTCTGCTGTGATTTTTCGGAAAGTTTCTTTTTGCGTATCCTGTATGTTACAACTGCTGAGATGATAAAGGTCAGAGTAAACAGTAAAAGCACAATTATAAGAACTACTGTTCTTGACGGCTGTGTGGCTGACAGTATAAATGACATAAATGTTTTTGATGAGTTTATCATAGAATTTCTCCTTTCAATGAAATTATAACATATTTATGTCAGATTGTCCATACTTTAATCAAAAAGTGTTGAAAACGGGCGTTAATGCATTTAAAATCCTTATAAAAATATGTTGACAATGCCGAATACATATGATATAATATAGAAAATAAAGGATATTTATGGAAATTTTCTGGAGGGTCGTTTATGAATTCAGGCGGATTGTTTTTTCAATGCAGGTTTATTTTTTAATATAAAAAATAATTCGCTTGGCACGAGGAAATTTATATGAATATAAATCAGACCGCTGCTTAGTGTGAATTAAGCGGTGGTTTTGTTTTGGCGGAGGTATTTATGAAAAAGATAAGTATAAAAACAAGCAGTCCGTATGAAGTTCTTATAGAACGGGGAAGCATTGAAAAATGCGGTGAATATGTTTCTTCCGTTACAAAATCAAGGAAGGCTGCGATTATTACTGACGATATTGTAGAAAGACTTTATGCTGATACAGTGGTAAAATCTCTTGAGGGAAACGGCTTTGAGTGTTCTGTGTTTGCTTTTCCGAACGGTGAACAGTCAAAAAATCTTTCTGTTCTCGGACAGATATTTCATTTTCTTTGTGAGAACAATATTACAAGAAGTGACATTCTTATTGCCCTTGGTGGCGGAGTAGTGGGCGATATTACAGGCTTTGCGGCTGCTTGCTTTCTCAGAGGTGTTGACTTTGTACAGATTCCCACAACCCTGCTTGCTCAGGTTGATTCTTCGGTAGGTGGAAAAACTGCTGTTGATATTCCCGACGGAAAAAATCTTGTCGGAGCGTTCAAACAGCCTGCTCTTGTAATATGTGACAGCGACACATTGAAAACCCTTACGCCCGATATACTTTCATGCGGTATGGCGGAAGTAATAAAATACGGCATGATTCGTGACAGAAAACTTTTTGAAATGCTTGAACGTCATAATCTCGGAAATGTTGATGAAATAATGGACGAAATTGTTTATACCTGCATTGACATAAAACGTGACGTTGTGGAGAATGACGAATTTGACAAAGGTGAAAGAATGATTTTGAATTTCGGTCACACTCTCGGTCATGCAATTGAGGGCTGGCATAATTACACGGATTATACTCACGGTATGGGTGTAGCGGTCGGAATGTGCCTTATTACCGACAAGTTCGCACCTAATCTTTCCGAAAGACTTAAAAAATGTCTCATTGCCTATGAACTGCCAACAGATACGGAAGCACCTATGCGTGAACTTCTTCCTTACTGTTCAAAGGACAAGAAACGTGAATCAGGAAATATAAGCTACATAGTATGCGGAACGGTAGGAAAAGCTGAAATCCGCAAGACTTCTGTAAGTGAATTTGAAAGAATTATGGGGGAATAATAATGGATATAAAAATTACTCCGTCGAAACTTAAAGGAAACGTTGAAATTCCGTCGTCAAAGAGCGTGGCACACAGGGCATTGATTTGTGCGGCACTCGCAGACGGAAAAGATGAAGAATCAATGATAGGCGGGATAAGCTTTTCAAAGGACATTGAAGCTACTGTTAACGCTATGTCAGCACTCGGAGCAGGTTTTCTTGTCGGACAGCATGACAGCATGACACAGCACATATTCGGAATTAAAAATAAGCCTGAAAAAGCCGTTGTTGACTGCAACGAAAGCGGTTCGACATTAAGGTTTATTATACCTGTTGCGGCGGCACTCGGTATTGAAACCGAATTTCACGGCAGGGGCAGACTCCCTCAGAGACCCATTGACATCTACATAAGAGAACTCGGTAAACACGGTATAACATTTGATTATAACAATACCATGCCTTTTACCATGTCGGGACAGCTTCAAAGCGGTACTTACGAAATAGAAGGCAACGTTTCGTCACAGTTCATTACAGGGCTTCTTTTCGCACTTCCTCTTCTTGACGGTGATTCTGAAATTGTTCTGACTTCACATCTTGAATCACGTCCGTATGTGGATATTACTATTGATGTTATGAAACGTTTCGGTGTGACGGTTGAAGAAACGGAAAACGGTTTCCGTGTAAAAGGAAATCAGACGTATAAACCGCACGACGAAAAAATTGAAGGCGACTATTCTCAGGCGGCATTTTTCTATGTTGCCAATGCACTTGGTTCTTCGGTAACTCTCGGCAACCTGAATTCCGACAGTGTTCAGGGAGATAAAAAAGTGCTTGATATTATTGAAAGTATGTGTTATAATGGAAATATCGGAAGTTTTCGTGCAGACTGTTCCGACATTCCCGACCTTGTGCCTGTTCTTGCTGTACTTGCGTCTTTCGGAAGTGAAGAATCCGTGATTTATAATGCAGAACGCCTGAAAATCAAAGAAAGCAACAGGCTTGAAACAACCGCTTCTCTTATAAACAATATCGGCGGAAATGCAGAAGTGACACAAGATGGTCTTATTATACGACCTACAGGTACAATGCATGGCGGTACGGTTGACAGTTTTGGCGACCACCGTATAGTAATGGCTGCGGCTGTTGCGGCAACCAAAACAGACGGAAGTGTAATTATAAAAGGTGCGGAAGCAGTTGAGAAGTCCTATCCCGATTTCTTTAAAGATTATAAAATACTCGGAGGTAAAGTAAATGTCATCAGTCTGGAATAACAGGATTTCCGTTTCATTATTCGGCGAGGCTCACAGCAATGCTATAGGCGTTACTATAAATAATCTTCCTGCGGGTGAATATATAGACGCAGAAGAAACGGACAGATTTATGTCAAGAATAAACCGCAGAAAAGAAAATATGGACTTTCTGCGGAAAGAAAGCACTACTCCGCATATCATTTCGGGAATATACAACGAACGTACTACGGGCGCTCCGCTATGTGCATTGATTCAGAACAGTGTTTCGGAAACCGATGATTTTGCAAATCTCGGCAGACTCGCCCGTCCCGGTCATGCCGACTATACGGGTGCAGTACGCTACAAAGGTTTCAATGATGTAAGGGACGGCGGTCATTTTTCGGAACGCCTTACCGTTCCTCTCTGTTTTGCGGGTGCGGTCTGCGGACAGATTCTTGAAAGACGTGGTATATATACAGGTTCTCACATTGCACAGATTCACACTATTAAAGATAATCCCTTTGATTATGTAAATCTTAAACGTGACCACATTATAAGTATGAGAGAAAAAGATTTTCCCATAATAAACGACCGCAAGGGCTGGCTTATGGCACGCAGAATATTAAACGCTCATCAGGAGGGTGACTCGCTCGGCGGTGTTGTTGAATGTGCTTCCATTAACGTTCCTGCCGGAATAGGTTCACCTGTTTTCAACGGTCTTGAAAGTACAATTGCACAGCTTGCTTTCAGTATTCCCGGTGTGACGGGTATTGAGTTCGGAGCAGGTTTCAGAGCTTCAAGAATGACGGGAAGTGAAAACAATGATGAATTTTATGTTGATGAACACGGTCACGTCCTTACCGAAACTAATAATCACGGCGGAATTTTAGGCGGTATTTCTTCGGGTATGCCGATTGTTTTCGGAGTTTCTTTCAAACCTGACCCGTCTGTTGCAAAACCGCAGGAAACCGTTAATTTACATACTATGGCAAGAGAAACTTTCAGTCTTGATGATTGTGAAACGTGTACAGTTATGAGGGCTGTTCCGTGTGTTGAAGCGGTGGCTAATATCGCACTTCTTTCACATATGATAGACTATCCAAATTTTTGTTAAGGTGATTAAAAATGCATGATGAAAATATCAGAAAAATGTCCCATATGGCAGATACGGAAATAAAGGATTTGCCTACTCTCAATATACTTATCTGTTATCTTCTTCACAGGATTGAAAGACCTGTTGAAGTGGAACAGCTTTACGAAATTGCTATGGAAACCGAAATAATCAATTATTTTTATTATCAAGATTCCATAAATTATCTGCTTACAAACAAGCTTCTTACCATTGAGAAGAACAATAACGGCAAGCAGTGTTATGTTGTACAGCCAAAGGGAAAGGCTTGTGCTGAACAGCTGAAATCATATGCTCCGAAATCCTATAGGGACAAGGCTGTGCTTGTTGCACTGAAATATTTTGCACGTCTTAAATATGAGCAGGAAATAAAAATTGATTATCTTCCGTCCGAACACGGTTGTTATATAAATATAAGGTGCATTGACGCAAAATATGACCTTATGGATATGAAACTTTTTGCTCCCGACCTTGAACAAGCGAAACTGGTCGGAGAAAAAATAATGCTCAATCCTGCCGGATTTTACGGAAAGATAATTGACTTTGTACTGTCCAATGAAGAAGTTTCTTATGATTTGAGTGATAATTAGAAAAAATAAAGGGACTGGCAGATGTCAGTCCTTTTTGATGTCAGTATTCACTCCATGCATACCGTGCGTTTTCGGGAACTTCACCCACTATTATACTCTCGGCAAGCAGGAACTCAAATTCCGCCGTTGTCTCAAAATTATAGAGAGGGAGTGACGACTTTATTTCGGCAGTTACTTCCGCTGATATTCTGTGACAGGTCTGATTATTTCCGGCAGAAGTAAAACTGCTTTTCAGCTTTACCGAAGCTTTTCGTGCAGGACATATTCTTAGGCGTATATGCGGACCTTTCCCCGCAAGCATATAAGAACCTGTAAGAGAACCGAGAGGGATTTTTACAGATGCTTTTGAATTTTTTTCAAGTTCCCTGTTAATCATAAGGGCGAGTTCCGACTGTACTTTGTTTATATTGTAGGGGAGTGCTTCAATTGCCACTGAATGACCTGATTCATCGTATATGACATCAGCAAAATCACTGTATGTACAGGAATTATCATCAAGATATTCCGCAGCTGCTTTTTCAATTACCTCATTTGTTGTGAGAAGTGAAAAATGTTCTGCCTGCATGGAAGCAACAGGTCTTACAGCTTTGTCCGTCCATATTGCAAAGACTGTAAATATGATAATCAGTACAGTTATAAATATGAATATGGTATGCGTATGATTCGGAAATTTTCTTCTTCTGCGTTTCATCAGTCACCTCCGTATATTTTTTATATTATATTCATATCAGCGGAGTTGAGTGACAGAAAATAATCTATAACGGAAAGAGGTGTTTTATGAAAAAAATAACACTCGGAATAACAGCACACGTAGATTCAGGCAAAACAACGCTTTCAGAAGCCATGCTTTATCAGACGGGAAAAATACGCACTTTAGGGCGTGTTGACAACGGAAGTTCCTCGCTTGACACAAATCTGACTGAACGTGACAGAGGAATAACAATATTTGCACATCAGGCGGAATTTACAACAGGAAATACCCGTGTTTTTCTGCTTGATACTCCCGGACACGTTGACTTTTCGTCTGAAACGGAAAGAACAATGTGTGTTCTTGACTATGCCGTACTTGTGATAAGCGGTACGGACGGTGTGCAGAGTCACACTTCTACTCTGTGGAAACTTCTGCGTAAATATGAAGTACCTGTTTTCATATTTGTAAATAAAATGGATTTGACGGGTACGGATAAAAAATCCGTTCTTGAAAATATTCAGAAATATCTTTCTGAAAATTGTGCGGATTTTTCGGGCAGTGACGGGGAAATACAGGAAAATTCCGCCGTATGCTGTGACGAACTCATGGAAAAGTATCTTGATACGGGTGAACTTTACGACAGCGATATAATAAAAGCAATATCGGAAAGAAGAATTTTTCCGTGCTGTTTCGGTTCTGCTCTCCGTATGGACGGAGTTGACGGTTTTCTTGCACTTCTTGACCGTTTTACAGCAGATAAGAAATATCAGGAAAATTTCGGTGCAAAGGTATATAAGATTTCATACGACGACAAGGGAAACCGTCTGACACATCTGAAGATAATGGGCGGAGTTCTGAAAGTGCGTGAAGAACTTGAATATATAAATTCCGACGGAGAAAAAATAACATCTAAAATAAGTTCTGTGAGATTTTATTCGGGTGAAAAATTCCGAACGGCAGACTTTGCGGAAGCAGGTGATGTATGTGCGGTTACGGGACTTGTCGGGACTTATGCAGGGCAGGGAATAGGTTATGTGAAAAACTCAGACAGGGCTTTTCTTGAACCTGTAATGACATATAAAATTAATTTTCCGTCGGAAGTAAATATCCATGATGCACTTAAAAATATGCGTCTTTTGGAGGACGAAGACCCCCAGCTTCATATTTTGTGGAATGAACAGAGCAGAAGTATATATGTACAGCTTATGGGAGCGGTACAGACGGAAGTGCTTACACAGATTATACTGCATAAATTTAGATATGAAGTTTCTTTTGAGGACGGTGCGGTGACTTACAAGGAAACTATAAAAAATACCGTTGAGGGTGTCGGACATTATGAACCGCTCAGACATTATGCGGAAGTACATCTGATGCTTGAACCACTGGAGCGTGGGAGCGGTCTGCAATTTGAAACATCGTGCAGTGAAGATGTGCTTGACAGAAACTGGCAGAGACTTATTTTAACTCATCTTGAGGAGAAAACACATAAAGGTATTCTGACGGGTTCACCTGTAACTGACATGAGAATTACCCTTGTTTCAGGAAAAGCACATCTGAAACATACAGAAGGCGGAGATTTCCGTCAGGCAACTTACAGAGCGGTAAGACAGGGTTTAAGAAGTGCGGAAAGTGTTATCCTTGAACCGTATTACGATTATGAGCTTGAAATACCGTCGGAAAACACGGGGCGTGCAATTGCCGACTTACAACGTATGTCTGCGGAATTTGACGCACCTGAAACAATCGGCATTATGTCTGTTATACGTGGAACTGCACCTGTTTCTGAAATGAATGGCTATCAGTCGGAAGTCATAGGCTACACTCACGGCAAGGGCAGACTGATATGTATAACGAGTGATTACCGTGAATGTCATAATCCTGATGAAGTTATGGAAAGTATCGGATATGACTGTGACGGTGATATTGAAAACAGTGCTGATTCCGTTTTCTGTTCCCACGGAGCAGGTTATGTTGTAAAATGGAATGAAGTGCATGAACATATGCATATACCGTCATGTCTTTCAGAAAAACGTGATTCCGAAGAAACGGCAAGGGAAAATGCACGGCGTTTTGTGCGTGAGGCGGTTTCCGACGAGGAACTTATGGCGATTTTTGAAAGAACTTACGGCAAAATAAAGCGTGACCCACGAAAAGCTTTCAAAAAGACAAAAGCAGTTTCTGTAAATCACGAACGTACGAAAAATTATAATTATGACGGAAAGGAATATTTACTTGTTGACGGATATAATATTATTTTTTCGTGGGACGAACTTAAAAAAATCGCTTATGAAAATCTTGATTCCGCACGTGCTGAACTGATAAACATGATGTGTAACTATCAGGGCTACACAGGGTGTGAACTTATTCTTGTGTTTGATGCATACAAGGTAAAAGGCAAGCACCGTGATATAGAAAAATATTGCAATATAAACATTGTCTACACAAAAGAATCCGAAACGGCTGATACCTATATTGAAAAAGTTTCGCATACTCTTTCCGAAAATCATCGTGTGAGGGTTGCAACGTCCGACGGAATGGAACAGGCTATTATTCTCGGAAACGGTGCAATGAGAATTTCGGCAAGTGAATTTCATGAACGATATACAAATGCCGATAAAGCCATAAAGGAATTTATAAGCGGAATGAAGTGACTTTCCCGATAGTGACATAATACGGTAAAATAAGACATAAAAACAGCAGATTATCATGTATCATTCTCCTTAATATGATAATTTTCCCTTTAAAACAGTGGTATAATATTATTCATATTTAAGTCTGAAGGTGATACAATTTGAATAAAAGAAAAAAATTTCATGAAAACGGTACAGTCGGAACTATAGGAGCTTTTGCCATAGCGTTCGGAGCAGGTTTTATACTTTCCGGAACAGACATGGCAGGGGTTTCGTCTTTTGCTGACATTTCAATTGCAGGAGCTTTGTCACTTCCTGCTTCGTCGGCTGTTCTTACGGGAAGTCTCCTGCACTGTATAATAGGTCACGATATAGGAAAGAATATAGTAAAGATTACCGCAATGGTTCTCATTATAATAGCGAAAATGTTTTTTGAATCTAAAAACGACCCGAAAGTAAACGGTGTTACCACTGCTGTAAGCATATTTGTGGCAGGGACGGCTGTTTCCGCACTGATAGGTGAAATTCCGTATAAACTCATATTCTATATCTTCTATGGCGGACTTGCAGGGTTTACAGCTTATTCGTCCGCATATATCATTTCGGGACTGCGGAAAAAATTTGTACTTGACTTTTCAACCGCAACGGGTTGTGCTTATGCTGTTGTGTATACGGTTTTAACTTCCTCATTGTGTTCAATAAGTATTCCGTACATAAATCTTGGTCTTATTTTCGGAACAACAGTCACACTTCTCGGTGCATATTATTATTGCCATACAGGTGGGGTGATGTGCGGAACATTGACGGCTTGTGGGGCGTTTCTGTCGTCTGTAGAGTGCGGAATGTCTGTGGTACTTCTTCCTGCTTCCGCACTTCTCACAGGCTATATGAACAAGCAGAAAAATACTACTGCCGCACTTTGCTTTGTAGGAATTAATTTTACACTCATGGTTCTTACAGGTATTACACAAAACAATATATACAGTATGCTTGATATAGTCTTTGCTTCAATAATTTTTCTTGTGATTTCTCCAGTTTATTCTGATAAATGGATTACAACAGGTAATGACGCAGTTTCTGCACTTCCCGAATTGTTGAATACAAGAATGAATTTTCTTTCCGGTACTATGAAAACGGTACGCACGGAATCCGAAAAAATTTCAGCCATGCTTTTCAGAAATAATGAGAAGAATATAAGTACACAAGAAGTTATAAATGCTGTCTGTACCTGCTGTGCCAATAAATCGGAGTGCTGGAAGAAGAATTATTCTGCGTCAAAGGCTGGTTTCCGCAAAC
The DNA here is from genome assembly GCA_002362175.1 of Ruminococcus sp. UBA3280. GTDB lineage: Bacteria > Bacillota > Clostridia > Oscillospirales > Ruminococcaceae > Ruminococcus. The sequence goes on along the minus strand of DETU01000064.1, from coordinate 10,851 downwards.
TTTCCGAAATGACGGAATTTTCTGCTGAAAATTTTCCGTACGAACTTAGCAGGTGTATTTACAGTGAAGGGCTTATGCGTTTTTATAAAAAGGTGGCAAGGGAAAAAGCAGAATCAAGACTTATGTCAATGAGATACTCGGAAAATATGTCACTTCTTTCCGAGCAGATAAAGACAATGGAAGAAATTATAGATTCAGTCGGTGAATCGCCTGATATCAGATATTCAGCACCGATAAGAAAAATGGTTGCGAACAAACTGAATAAATTCGGCTTTTTTCCGTCGGACATAATTGCATATTACAATGCAGGAAACCGGCTTCATGTTGAACTTTATTTTAACTGTAACAATGCTCCCGAAAATTTTACAAGAATATGCGACCTTGTTTCAGATGAACTTAAAATGAATCTTGACTGTGCTTCTCCTGTAAATTCAGGTGAAAAAATACGTATAAGACTTTTTGAACGTCCTGAATATAAACTCGATGTTTATGTTGCTTCTGTATGTGCGGAGGACGCAGGCGAAAACGGTGATACATCAGCAGTTTTCAGCGACGGCACGGGAATGTCGTATGTTATTCTTTCCGACGGAATGGGAAGCGGAAAGAGTGCTGCTGTTGAGTCAAGAATGGTTGTACAGATGTTCCGTCGTCTTATAGGGAGCGGTGTAAGCTATCAGTCGGCAATAAAGCTTATAAATTCTGTAATGGTAACAAAATCCCCCGATGAAACTTTTGCAACTCTTGACGCTGTCTGTGTTGACCTTGATACTTGTGGTCTTACTGTAATAAAATCAGGTGCTTCCGCTACCCTTATACGCCACAGGGGAAACGTCATGAAAGTTGTTGCCCCTACTTTTCCGATAGGAATTTACAGCCGTTCGGAAACTTTTTCGTGCAGTTATGACTTTGAGGAAGGCGATATAATTATTATGTTTTCGGACGGAATCAGTGAGAATGAATATCGCTTTATAAAGGAACTTCTTCTCAGTACAAGCGACATAAAAAAAATTGTTGACGAAATATGTGCAAAAGCTGATGTATTCAATCCTACTCTTCATGCCGACGATATAACTGTTATTGGTATACGTGCAGGTCGGTCATCTGAATAAATAATCATGTGTGCATTTTAACAACGCTGAAAGTTATTGATATGAAAAATATGTCAATATGCACTAAATTTGTGCGTAAAAATTAGCGTATTGTCTGAATTTTTGACCCAATTTCTAAAAAAGCTTGAATAATTCTTCCATTTCTGCTAAAATGTATATAGCAAAGGAGGCTAAATTATGTCAGTTAAAAATACAAACCTTAACGATTTTCCGCTCTATCTGTTTTATCAGGGAAAGAACTATGAGGCCTATAAATTCTTTGGAGTTCATTCAAGAAAAAAAGGTCGTACACGCCTGTTTACTTTCAGAGTTTGGGCTCCTAATGCTGTTAGTGTTTCAGTTGTAGGAGATTTCAACGACTGGAACAGGGACAAAAATCCTATGACTCTTATTGCGGACGGTGTATGGGAAGCTGAAATCTCAAAGCTTCAGCAGTTTGATGTCTATAAATACAGCATCAGAACAAAGGACGGTCGCACTATCCTTAAATCAGACCCGTATGCGTCTCACTTTGAAACAAGACCCGATACTGCTTCAAAAATCTATGAAAGTGAATATCAGTGGAATGATAGTGAGTGGTTCGCACAGAAGAACCAAAAGAGTATATATAAAAGTCCCGTGAATGTCTATGAAGTTCACCTCGGTTCATGGAAAATAAAAAAGAAAGATACTTTTATGGATTATATTTCGTTTGCAAATGAAATTATTCCGTATCTCAAAAAAATGTCATATACTCATGTTGAGTTCATGCCTCTTACTGAATATCCCTTTGACGGTTCCTGGGGCTATCAGGTAACAGGTTATTTTGCACCTACTTCACGTTATGGTACTCCCGACGATTTCAGAAAAATGATTGATATGTTCCATGAAGCAGGTATTGGTGTTATTCTTGACTGGGTTCCCGCACATTTTCCCAAAGACGCTTCAGGTCTTTATGAATTTGACGGTACTTGCTGTTATGAGTATACCGATGAACGTAAAAAAGAGCATAAGTCATGGGGAACACGTGTATTTGACTATGGAAAAGCAGAAGTATGCTCTTTCCTTATTTCAAGTGCAAATTACTGGTTTAATGAATTTCATGTTGATGGTTTAAGAGTTGATGCAGTCGCTTCAATGCTCTATCTTGACTATGACAGACGTGACGGTGAATGGGTAGCAAATATAAACGGCGGAAATGAAAATCTTGAAGCAGTTCAGTTCTTCAAAAATCTGAATGAAGCCATATTCTCAAAGCACCCAGATGCCCTTATGATTGCAGAAGAGTCAACTGCATGGCCTCTTGTTACAAAACCAACTGATGTCGGCGGACTCGGTTTCAATTTCAAGTGGAATATGGGCTGGATGAACGATATGCTCCAGTATATGTCGCTTGACCCTATTTACCGTTCATTCAATCATGATAAACTTACTTTCTCTTTCTTCTATGCTTTTTCCGAGAATTATGTACTTCCGATTTCTCATGATGAAGTTGTATACGGCAAATGTTCGATGATAAATAAAATGCCAGGCGAGTATGAACAGAAATTCGCTTCATACCGTGCTTTTTTGGCGTATATGATGGCACACCCCGGAAAAAAACTTCTCTTTATGGGTCAGGAATTTGCTCAGGAAAAAGAGTGGAATTATCAGTCACAGCTTGACTGGCATCTTATGAAAGAATCCTCTTTCCATAAGATTATGATGAAATTTTCCGAAAAATTAAATAAATTCTATCTCGAAAATGCACCGCTATGGCAGAATGATGACTCATGGAACGGTTTCAGCTGGATTTCCAATGACGATAACAAGCAGAGTATAATTGCTTTCCGTCGTATAGACGATAACGGAGAAGAAATAATTACAGTCTGCAATTTCGTTCCTGTTGAACGACATGACTATAAAATAGGTGTTCCGAAAAAAGGCAGATACAAGCTTCTTTTTAATACCGATGCAACAGAGTTCGGCGGTTCGGGAGTTACTGAAAAATCATTTAAAACTGAAAAAACAGCCATTCACGGTTTTGACCAGTGTATATCAATGACACTTGCACCTCTTTCCGTAATTTATCTGAAATATGCACCGGTGAAAAAGAGAACACCAAAAGCTACAGCAGAAACCAAAGTTTCTGAAGAAAGCAAAAAAACAAAAAAATCAACGGAAAAAGATGATTCTGTAAAAAAGACAAAAACCTCGACAAAGTCCGGACGCTCTGTCAAGGCTGAATAAATTCTGTAAATATTTCAGTACTAATCCGTAATATGCGGATTAAATGAAAACACTTTTAGGAGGAATTATATGTATACAAAGAAAAAATGTGTTGCTATGCTGCTTGCAGGCGGTCAGGGCAGCAGACTTTATGCACTTACTAAAAATGTCGCTAAACCTGCTGTTCCTTACGGCGGAAAATATCGTCTGATTGATTTCCCTCTTTCAAACTGCACCAATTCCGGTATAGATACTGTAGGCGTTCTTACACAGTATCAGCCTCTTGTTCTTAATGAGTATATAGGTAACGGTCAGCCTTGGGATTTGGACAAAATGAACGGCGGTGTCCATGTTCTTCCGCCATATGAGACTCAGGCAGGTGCTTCATGGTACGAAGGTACTGCAAATGCAATTTATCAGAATATCCGTTTTATTGAACGCTATAACCCTGAATATGTTGTTGTTCTCGGCGGTGACCATATATATAAAATGGACTATTCAAAAATGGTTGATTTCCATATTGCAAACAATGCAGACTGTACAATTTCTGTTATAGACGTACCGAGAGCAGAAGCTTCACGTTTCGGTATCATGATTTGTGACGAAAATAATAAAGTTATGGACTTTGTTGAAAAGCCGAAAGAACCCAAGTCAACTCTCGCTTCAATGGGTATTTATGTATTCAGTTGGGAAAAACTCAGAAAGTATCTCATAGAAAACGAAAACGACGCTAACGCAAAACGTGAACGCGGTGAAGCATGGTCAAAGGATTTCGGTAAGGATATTATTACTTCAATGCTCCGTGATAATCAGCGACTCTTTGCATATGAGTTTGAGGGCTACTGGAAAGACGTTGGTACTCTTGACTCTCTCTGGGAAGCGAATATGGATTTGCTTAGTCCAAGTGTACCGCTTGACCTCTATGACCCAAGCTGGAAAATCTATTCAAGAAATAACTATATGCCTCCTCAGTATGTCGGCGACAACGCCAATATCGAAAATTCAATGATTGACGAGGGAAGCAGTATCGACGGAAATGTTGATTTTTCAATTGTATTCTCCGGAGTTACCGTTGAAAAGGACGCAACTGTAAAATACAGTATTATTATGCCCGGTGCGGTAATAAAATCGGGTGCGGTCGTTGAGTACGCTATTGTAGGCAGTGACAGCATTATTGAAAGCGGTTCGCATATTGGTTTAGACCCTGAACAAGTTGAAAACAGAGACGACTGGGGCATTGCTGTTGTCGGTCATAATGTAACTGTTTCAAAGGGCAAGACTGTTGAACCAAAGCAGATAATCGGCGAAAACATATAATCGGAGGAGTTTTACTATGAGTGTTAATTATAATGTTTTAGGACTTATCTTTGCAAGTATGCACGATTCTTATGTGAGCGAACTGACTAAGCAGAGAACTATGGGGTCAATCCCTTTTGGCGGACGTTACCGTCTGATTGATTTTCCTCTTTCAAATATGGTAAATTCAGGTGTTTATGAGGTCGGCGTAATTACAAAGTCAAATTACGGTTCTCTTCTTGACCATCTCGGCTCGGGTCGTGACTGGGATTTGTCACGTAAAAAGGGCGGACTTCATCTTCTTCCCCCTTACAGTCAGACGGGCGGTATGTACAAGGGGAGACTTGACGCTTTAAATAATGTATGGAGTTTTGTTGAACATTCAAAGGCTAAATATGTTATTCTCGCAAACTGCGATGTTGTTACTACTATTGACTTCACCCCTGTTCTCAAACAACATACGGATACAGGTGCTGATATAACCCTTATTTACAGCAAGGGACTTTATGACAGCGAAAAAAATAACTGTGCCACAATTCTTGAATTTAACGGTGAAAACCGCCTTAGTGACGTTCTTGTTGACCCACAGATTGCAGGTGAGTGTAATATGTGGCTTGATATGATGATTATGAGTAAGGAGTTTCTCAAGAAGATTGTTTCTGAGGCTGCAAGCCGTAATCAGCACAGCTTTACTCGTGAAATACTTCAGGGCAAAAGAGATGAATATAAAATCATGGGTTATGAACACAAGGAATTTTTCACACGAATTGACAGTGTTCAGAATTATTACGCCGCAAATAAAATGCTTCTCGAAACGGAAAAGAGAAATGCTCTCTTTAAAAAGACTATGCCCGTTTATACAAAAATCGGCGATAACGGTCCTGTAAAATACGGTCTTGAATCAAATATTAAAAATTCTCTTATTGCCGACGGCTGTATAATTGAGGGAACTGTTGAAAATTCTATCATTTTCAGAGGAGTTAAAGTCGGAAAGGGAACTGTTGTTAAAAATTCCGTTATTCTTCAAAGTACAAAAATAGGTGAAAACTGTAGTATTTCTTCTGTAATTACAGATAAAAGCGTTGAAGTCAGTGACGATAAGGTTCTTACCGGTTCTGAAACATATCCGCTTTATATAGGTAAAAACGGCAGAATCTGACGGGGTGATTCTCTATGAATATACTTTTTGCTGCCAGTGAGGCTGTACCTTTTGCAGCCTCTGGCGGTCTTGCCGATGTAGTGGGTTCACTTCCTAAATACATAAATGCAAAGGGAAATAACTGTAGTGTTGTCATACCACTTTATAGTGCGATAAGTGATGAACTCCGCTGTCAGATGACCTTTGTAAAAAATATTACTGTTGATGTTTCGTGGAGAAAACAGTACTGCGGAATATTCAAAGCACATCAGAACGGCATTGACTATTATTTTATTGATAATGAATACTATTTTTCAAGAGATGGTCTTTACGGTTTTTATGACGACTGTGAAAGATTTGTATTCTTTGACCGTGCCGTTCTTGAAATGCTCAGACACATTGATTTCAAACCGGATATAATCCATTGTCATGACTGGCAGACCGCTTTGATTCCAGTGTACTATAATGTTTATTACAAGTATCAGCAGGGTTACGACGGTATAAAAAATATTTTTACAGTCCACAATATCGAGTATCAGGGACGTTATGGACGTGAAGTACTTGATGAAATTATGGGTATTCCGATGTATAACGCAGGTCTTCTTGAATATGACGGTTATATAAATATGATGAAAGGTGCTTTTGAAACCGCCGACCGAATAACAACAGTAAGTCCGAGTTATGCTTGGGAAATTCTTGACCCTTGGTATGCTCACTCACTTGACAGAATACTCGTTACAAAGCAGTATAAACTTAAAGGTATTCTTAACGGTATTGACTACGATATATACAATCCGCAGAATGATTCCGCTATTGTGGGCAGTTTTTCGGCAGACGACATTTCAGGTAAAGAAAAATGCAAGAAAGCACTCCTGAAAGAACTGGGGCTTGCCGAAGGTAATGAAGCTGTTGTAGGTATAGTTACGAGATTCGTCGGACATAAGGGAATAGACCTCATCAGGTGCGTATTTGAAGAAATGGTAAGCATGGGAATTAAATTTGCTGTTCTCGGAAGTGGTGAAAAAATCTATGAGGACTTTTTCCGTGAAATGTCGGCAAGATACCCCGACAGAGTTTCAGTAACAATCGGATTTGTTCCCGAATTTTCACATAAGATTTATGCAGGTGCTGATATGTTCCTTATGCCCTCGCAAAGTGAACCGTGCGGTCTTGCACAGATGATTTCAATGAGATACGGAACTGTTCCTATTGTTCGTGAAACAGGCGGTTTGCGTGATTCTGTCCGTGACAACGGAGGCGTTGACGGAAACGGATTCACATTCAAGACTTACAATGCCAATGATATGCTTGACGCTGTGAAACGTGCAAAGCGTGACTATGAGGACAAAAGAGTTTGGAATGCACTTGTTAAACGTGCCATGAAGTGCGATTACAGCTGGGCATCTTCTGCTGATGTTTATATAAGGCTTTACAATGACGTTGTGTCAGTATAAAATTTTTACCGTCGGTTCTTGCCGACGGTAATTTTTTTGCTGTTTAATTACATAATATCCTAAAAAAACTTTCATTATACCTGTTCACTTTTCTGCCCGTATGTGTTATACTATTCTCATAAGAAAGGAGAATAGTATGTTTAATACGGTTAAAAAAGTAAAAAATCAGGTCACTGACAGGACTGTCTACATGGAAGTTTATGGTGAAAACAAAGTAGCTTACAGAGTGATTTCCGGACGCATAGGCAAAACAGTTACATATGGTATAGAAACAGAGGACTATAATACAGGTGAAAAGGAAGTTATTTCCGATTTTTCACGTAATATGGAGGACGCTGTACGTTTTGCGGAAATGCTTATAAAAAGTAAGATAATCCCTAAATATATGCATATAAAGGCACTTGATTATCTCCGTCTTTCAATATGAAAAAATTTCCGAAAAGGTATGGACAAATTTTCATTTTTGTGGTAAAATAATAAATTGTAGTGGAAATTACAGTCTATTTTATTTATGAAAGGAATATTGACATGGCAGAACTGAAATTTGAAATTACTGAAAAAATCGGTGTTCTTTCGGAAAACGCAAAGGGTTGGACAAAAGAACTTAACCTCGTAAGCTGGAACGAACATGAACCTAAATACGATATCCGTGAGTGGTCTCCCGACCATTCGAGAATGGGAAAGGGCGTTACTCTTACAGCAGACGAACTTGCTGAACTTAAAGAGTTTTTGGCTGATATTGACCTCGATTCATTTGAGGAATAAAAAAGTTTAATCCCCGAAGCGATTTTGTAAATGTTTCGGGGATTATTTTTACAATTTTCTGATTGGATGTCTGATAACTGTTTTCCATTTATCCGGTGCGATTTTTCTTGCATCGGATAAATATATTTCGTGATGTAATCTTTTTTCAGTTATATCATTAATATAACCTTTTTCCTTAATATAATTATTCATAATCTCTATCGTTGCAGGTTCATCGTCAAAAGCACCCAAATGCATAATTTGAACACACAGACCCTCATCAACGGTCAAAAATTCTGTTGATGAACAATCGAGCTTTTTTTTCTTTGTCACTGTATCTTTTGCCCATATCAAATCTTTTTCTGATATAAAATCGGGTAAACGAATAACTGAAATCCAGTGAAATGAGGATTTATCGGCATAATTTATACCGTCAACGTTTTCCTGCCACCAAAAGCCCTCTAAAGGTGGTACAACATATTCAAAAAAGCCATTGATTTTGTAATCTGTTTTGTAGCTCATTTTCAGAGTGTAGGCTACCGCATATAATACACTGATTGCTTGCTGATATTCTCCGTTTTCTTCATTAGGGTCACCGATACCTCTGATAGATATATAATTTGCCTTTGGAACGTTTACTATTGTCGGTTTGGTTTTAGGCATATAAAATTCTTTATACTCTTTTTTGAAGTCAAAAGACATAGCTACCTCCGTCAAATTTCAATTTATTTTAGTATTAGTTATACATCAAAAATATTACATTGTTAACAAAAACGCCACAGCACTTTTGACTTAAAATCATAAATGCTATGGCGAAAACTTTTTTATCAGTCAAGAACAGGGAAAAATGCAAGTGCGTTTACTTCTTGTGCAATATTTTTAGCCTGAGCAAAAGTAAGAATTTCGTCTGTAACGAATGCGTATTCTGTTCCGTCCTCGTGAACGTCGTATGTATCACTGATACCCGTTGAAGGAGTATGGTCGGAAGGAGTACGGAAGTACCAGCGAGCTGAGAAGTTTTCAACGGAATCAATAAATGAATCATCTTCGGCGGAATCCCATGACTGTGAGAAAACTGTTACATTATGCTTTACCGCTTCGATAACATCGCCGAGAACTGCACTGGCGGTAGGGAGTTTTCCCGCACCTCTACCATAAAACATTGTCTGGTCAATACCGTCGCCGTAAACAAGAACAGCATTGAAAACATCGTTTACACCTGATATGATATTGTCATGAGGTACAAGCATCGGCATGACAACAGGGAGAATTTTTCCGTTTTCGTTTCTGTTTACCTCCGCAACAAGTTTGATTGCGTAGCCGAGAATGTCGGCGGAAGAAACGTCACAAAGCTGAATATCAGAAATACCCTTTGTGTAGACGTTTTTGGGGTATACGTGTTTGCCGAAAACGAGTGATGAAATAATACAGATTTTTCGGCAGGCATCATGACCTTCAATATCTGCTGTCGGGTCTTTTTCTGCGTAACCGAGTTGTTGGGCAAGTTTAAGTGCTTCATCAAACGGCATATTGTCATTGTACATTTTTGTAAGAATAAAGTTTGTAGTACCGTTGAGAATACCTGCGGTTTTGTAAATATCATTTGCGGCGAGACAGCGGTGGAGAGGTCTGATTATCGGAATAGCACCGCCGACGCTTGCTTCAAAGAAGAAATTACAATTGTTGTCTTTAGCGGTTTTAAGGAGAATATCGCCTTTTTCGGCAACAAGTTCTTTATTTGAAGTGGAAACACTTTTGCCTTTTTCGAGGAGTGCTTTTATAAATGTGAATGCAGGTTCAACACCGCCCATACATTCTGCAACTGCTGTTACTTCGTTGTCGTTGAGAATATCGTCAAAGTTTTTTGTGAACTTGTCCTTATATGGTGAATCGGGAAAATCTCTCAAATCAAGTATATACTTGATGTCCATTTCAGTTCCTGCACGGTTTTCTATGCTGTTTTTGTTTTTATAAAAAAGTTCCACAACGCCCGAACCGACAACGCCGTGTCCTAAAACTGCAAATTTAGCTGACATAATTAATAAACCTCCGTATTGAATATTACTCGGCAGACAGAATTTTTATCTCAAGAACGCCGTCGAGTTCTCTGACAGAATGAAGTTTTGTAAGTTCCTCGTCTGATTCGTCTGTAAGTCTTAAAGAAATGTTGACGGCAGCCGCTCCGTCTACGGGAATACTCTGATTTACAGTAAGAATATTTGCATTTAGACTATGAAGAAAGGCGAGAACGCTTGACAGCACTCCGGGAATGTCATTAAGAAGAAGATAAATATTTACTATTTTTCTTGTGAATAATTCCTCATAAGAGAAAATGAAGTCCTTGTATTTATAGTAGGCACTTCGTGATATACCGATACGCTTGCACGCAGAGGCAAGACTTTTTTCACCCTTGCACGCCATAAGTTTTTTTACTTCAAGAACTTTGGTGAATACCTCCGGCAGAATCTTTGAATCGGCAACAATAAGCTGTGATTTTTTTTCCATGTCATACACCTTTTTGATATACACAGAATAAATTAAGCGGATAAACGTCCGCCGGTCGTGAACAAGTGTACACTATATAATTACTATACCACTTTTTTTCAGTTTTGTCAAGTACTTTTTAAAAATTATGTAATTTTTTCGGAAATGGCTTTGCAATGAGTTTTTCACGGTTTTAACAGGGTTTTCAACAGAAAAAAAGCCTGTACAATGCAAAATTGGGGAGAATATGCCGAAATTGTTGAAAACTCTTCACTCAGACAAGGTTTTCAACTGAATTTAACCGCTTTTCAACAGGTTTTACAGTTGAAAATGTGGAATATTTGGGTGGTTTTTCAACGGAGCGTATATAAAATCCGCGCCGAGCTTTAAGACTCGGCGCGGAAAGTTTTGCGGATAAAATTCAGAAGATAATATCGGG
>DETU01000027.1:3849-48646 GCA_002362175.1 Ruminococcus sp. UBA3280 | reverse complement strand
GGTCAACGGCAACGTTGTAACCGAATACACCATTGGCGCAAAAACAAAATAAGGAGGAAACCAACATGTATCGTTCCCATGTGCTGGTCTGCGGTGGTACAGGCTGTACCTCTTCCGGTTCTCCGAAAATCATAGAAAAGCTTGAAAATGAACTTGCCGAAAAAGGTCTTACAGATAAAATTCAGATTGTAAAAACAGGCTGTTTCGGACTCTGTGAACTCGGTCCGATTATGATTGTATATCCCGAGGGTACTTTCTACTCACGTGTTGATATAAACGAAATACCGAGAATCGTTGATGAACATATTATCGGCGGAAAACCTGTAAAGGAATTTCTTTACAGCGAAACAGTAGAAGGCGACAATATAAAGTCGCTTGACGAAACTTCTTTCTATAAGAAACAGAAACGTATAGCACTCAGAAACTGCGGTGTTATAAATCCTGAAGATATAAACGAATACATAGGCAGGGACGGCTATAAGGCACTCGGAAAAGTCCTCACAGAAATGACCCCCGAGGAAGTTATTCAGACAGTTCTTGACAGTGGTATAAGAGGACGTGGAGGAGCAGGTTTCCCGACAGGTCTTAAATGGAGACTTGCAAGAACTATAGTTCCCGACGCTGATATAAAGTATGTCTGCTGTAATGCCGACGAGGGCGACCCGGGTGCATTTATGGACCGTTCCGTTCTTGAGGGCGACCCTCACGTACTTATTGAGGCTATGGCGATTGCAGGTTATGCTATTGGTGCAAGTCAGGGCTTTGTATATGTACGTGCAGAATATCCAATTGCGGTTGAAAGACTGAACATAGCTATAAAACAGGCACGTGAAGCAGGTATGCTCGGAAATGATATTTTCGGTACAGGTTTCAGTTTCGACATTGATTTGAGACTTGGTGCAGGTGCATTTGTATGCGGTGAGGAAACCGCTCTCATGACTTCAATTGAGGGCAACCGTGGCGAACCTCGTCCCCGTCCTCCTTTCCCTGCTGAAAAAGGTCTTTATCAGAAGCCTTCCGTACTCAATAACGTTGAGACATACGCAAATATCCCACAGATTATTCTTAACGGTGCTGAATGGTTTGCATCAATGGGTACTGAAAAATCAAAGGGTACTAAAGTTTTTGCTCTCGGCGGAAAAATTCACAATACAGGTCTTGTTGAAGTTCCTATGGGTACAACTCTCCGTGAAGTAATTGAGGAAATCGGCGGTGGTATTCCGAACGGCAAGAAGTTCAAGGCTGCACAGACAGGCGGTCCTTCGGGTGGTTGTATTCCTGCCGAACATTTTGATATTCCGATTGATTATGATAACCTTATAGGTATCGGTTCTATGATGGGTTCTGGCGGTCTTATCGTTATGGACGAGGACAACTGCATGGTTGATATTGCCAAGTTCTTCCTTGAGTTTACTGTTGATGAATCGTGCGGAAAGTGTACGCCGTGCCGTATCGGTACTAAGAGAATGTACGAAATCCTTGACAAAATAACAAAGGGCAAGGGTACTCTTGAAGATATTGACAAGCTTGAAGAACTCTGCTATCATATCAAGTCAAATTCTCTCTGCGGTCTCGGTCAGACAGCTCCGAATCCCGTGCTTTCCACTCTCCGTTATTTCAGGGACGAATATATTGCCCATGTTGTTGAAAAGAGATGTCCTGCCGGTGTATGTAAAGACCTGCTTCACTTTGAAATTATCAAGGACAAGTGCTTTGGCTGTGGTCTCTGTGCAAGACACTGTCCTGCTGACGCAATTACCCAGACCGACTATATTGCTCCCGGTAAGAAGAAAGCCGCTTATCACATCGATAAGGAAAAGTGTATAAAGTGCGGTGCTTGTATCGGTACTTGTAAGTTCAAGGCAATTATCAACAAATAAGCGGAGGAACAATAATGGAAAATATTACAGTAAAAATTAACGGTGCTGAAATCTCCGTGCCTAAGGGAACTACTGTTCTTGAAGCTGCTCACATGGCAGGTATTGAGATTCCTACACTTTGTTATATGAAAGAAATCAACGCAATCGGTGCGTGCCGTATCTGTGTTACGGAAGTAAATGAGGGCAGAGGTTTCAGACTTGTTGCCGCCTGTGTCTATCCGTGTTCCGATAATATGGAAATACGCACAAATTCACCGAAAGTAATCGAATCAAGAAAGAAAACTCTTGAACTCATTCTCTCTACTCATGACAGAAAGTGCCTCTCATGTGTAAGAAGTGGAAACTGTGAGCTTCAGAAGCTTTGCCGTGACTATGATATTCAGGACGCTTCTGTATATGACGGTATAAGAAATGAATATGAAATTGATGATTCTGCGGCTCATATGTACCGTGACAACAATAAATGTATTCTTTGCCGTCGTTGTGTTGCGGTTTGTTCGGAAGTTCAGGGAATCGGCGTAATTGGTGCGAACGAAAGAGGTTTCAGAACTTATATCGGTTCTGCCTTTAATATGGGACTCGGTGAAACAAGCTGTGTTTCATGCGGACAGTGTATAGCCGTTTGTCCTGTCGGTGCAATTTCTGAAAAGGACTTCACAAAGCAGGTAATGGCAGAAATAGCAGACCCTGAAAAGATTGTGCTTGTTCAGACTGCTCCAGCCGTACGTGCAGCACTCGGTGAATGTTTCGGTTTACCTGTCGGAACGAACGTTGAGGGCAAAATGGTTTCCGCTTTGAGAAAGCTCGGTTTTGATAAGGTATTTGACACTGATTTTGCCGCAGACCTTACCATTATGGAAGAATCACACGAATTTATTGACCGTGTTCAGAACGGCGGAGTTTTACCTATGATAACTTCATGTTCTCCCGGCTGGGTCAAGTACTGTGAACACTATTTCCCCGATATGACCGAAAATCTTTCAACCTGCAAGTCGCCGCAGCAGATGTTCGGTGCAGCCGCCAAGACTTATTATGCGGAAAAAATGGGAATTGACCCCAAAAATATAGTAATGGTTTCGATTATGCCCTGTACTGCAAAGAAATTTGAGACGGGCAGAGACAATGAAAGTGCCGCAGGTGTTCCTGATGTTGATTACGCTCTTACTACACGTGAACTCGGAAGAATGATTGAACGTGCAGGTATCAATTTCCACGCACTTCCTGACGAAAAATTCGATGAACCTCTTGGAATTTCAACAGGTGCGGGTGTCATATTCGGTGCAACAGGCGGTGTTATGGAAGCCGCTCTCAGAACTGCTGTTTATACTCTCACAGGTGAGGACGTTGTTGATTTGCCTGAACTCAGAGGAACAGACGGCATAAAGGAAGCTGTTTACAAGGTAGGTGATATGGACGTTAAAGTCGCTGTTGCAAGCGGTCTGAAAAATGCAAAGGAACTTCTTGAAAAGGTTCAGAAAGGTGAGGCGGATTATCAGTTTATTGAAATCATGGGTTGTCCCGGTGGTTGTGTAAACGGTGGCGGACAGCCTCAACAGCCCGCAAGCATAAGAAACTTTGTTGACCTTCAGGCAGAAAGGGCAAAGGTTCTTTATGATATTGACAAGTCAATGCCTTTGAGAAAGTCGCATGAAAATCCGGCAATAAAGGCAATTTATGCTGAATATTTCGGTGAACCCGGAAGCCATAAGGCACATGAAGTTCTCCATACAAAGTACGTAAAGAGAACGGTAAACAAATAAAAATACAAAAACGGTCATATCTGATATGACCGTTTTTTTGTTATATATCGTCCATTTTTCCCGAAGAAGATTTTTTGTATTTTTCCATTGTCTGCTGATAGGGATTATTGTTGTTGAAATTGCTGAGACTGTTTTTGTTTTCCTCGAAACGTTCGTTGAAGTACGGAAAACCGTCATGCTGTTCAAGATAATGGTAAGTTTTGTGTGTGAATGTAAGAATCACTGACGATGCAACTGCTATGAATATGTATGTGCTTCCGAGAGAATATAGTGAAAGAATATTCAGAAAGTCCATCTCGGCAAAGCTGTTGACAGCTGACAGGAGTATTGCAACAGGTACAGGCAGATATGTGAACTTTTTTTCTTTTTTGTAGACACTTAGAAGTCCCATTCCGAAAAGTGCGAGTGAAAGAATCATTGTTGCGGTAAAACGGAAAACATTATTGCTTACCGTTGCGAGAGCCATAGAGCCGTATATGAGTGTTATGACGGTGACGGGTATGCATGATATGAAATAAGTCAAGAAAATAAGCTTATAGATTCTTTCACATCGTTTCAGCATTTTAAGGTTTTTAAAATAATTATTTTCCATAAAATGTCACATTCCTTTAAAATTACGCATATACTATTTAAGAGGGGTGACATCAGCAATATTCATCACTACACCGTCGGGGGTTATGTCGATATGACCGAATGATGACGGTTTGCAATCACGGGGACATGACGCACTTCCCGGATTCATGATGTAGATACCGTTCTCATAAGACATGAAACGCTCGTGAGTATGTCCGTAGAGAACTATATTACAGCCGTTTTCTGATGCAAGTTTTTTTAGCGGTTCGAGTGAACTTTTAACGCCGTGCATATGACCGTGGGTAGCTAAAATCTTACAGTTCATTACAGGCAGGGTGAAAACGTCATGACTTAAACTGTTATAGTCGCAGTTACCGGCAACGTGAATAATTTTTTGTGAAAACATCGGATTTGCAATAATAAAGCGGTCGAGTTCACGTTCACCGTCACCGAGATGAAAGAACCAGTCAGCGTCGGTATTGCGGAGAAAGACGTTTTCAATAGCGGAGTAGCTTCCGTGGGTGTCTGATATAACTATTATACGCAATAGGAAAACCCCCTTTTTAAAAGTATAGGAAAAATCTGTTGTTTAATTATAACACATAAAATCAGGAATTGCAAGTGTATAAAATAAATTTTACGGAGGAAATTATGAACGGCAACAATATTGACCCTAAAAAAATTAACGGACTTCTTGAGGCGGTAAGCAAAAAAATAGGTGTTCCGCCCGATAAGCTTAAAAAGGAACTTGAGGCAGGAAAATTTGACAGTGCAATTTCAGCAATGAACAAGAACGATGCAGCAAAATTTCAGCAGGCGGTAAACAATCCTAAACTTGTTGAAAAAATGATGAGTACTCCGCAGGCAAAGGCACTCTATAAAAAACTCTCGGGTGAATAATAAAAAGGAGTTATTTCTGTGGACGATACAATGGAAAAAATCGGGAAACTGCTTTCAGACGAGGAAAGTATGAAACAGCTTTCCGAACTCGCACAGTTACTTATGAATGAAACAAAATCTTCTGAAAGCGAAAACTGTACGGATAATACAAAAACCAATGACTGCGGTGAAAGCGAAGGAGGGAATTTTCCCGATATAAGTTCAATTATGAAAATTACCGAACTTATGGGAACATTTTCGCAGAATGACAAAAACACAGAATTGCTTCTTGCCCTTAAACCGCATCTTAAAGAAGAAAGACAGCAGAAAGTTGACAAGGCAATAAAACTCCTT
This sequence comes from Ruminococcus sp. UBA3280, assembly GCA_002362175.1. Lineage (GTDB taxonomy): Bacteria > Bacillota > Clostridia > Oscillospirales > Ruminococcaceae > Ruminococcus. The sequence continues at coordinate 43,200 of DETU01000027.1, read as the reverse complement.
AAACTTATGGCAGTCTGGAATATAGCAAAGGAAACAGGTCTGCTGAACGATATTTTATAACGGACAGGAGGTTAACTGATGTCGGTATTTGATAACAGCAGGAGATATAACCGTGAATATTTTCGCAGGGCGGATATACCGCCTGTCAAGCAGAATGATGTCAGTGAACCTCGGCTGTCTGATTTTCGGGACGACGTTGAAAAAACAACGGATTCATTTAAACAGATTATTGAAAAAATTATCGGAAATAGTCATGACAGCGATAAACTTCTTGTTATCGCACTTATATTTCTTCTTGCAAAGGAAGGTGCGGATATGAAGCTTATTCTCGCTCTCGGCTACATATTACTCTGAGAAAGGTTGCAAAAATGAGGACAGATTTGATTTTCGGACTTATCTGTACAGGCGTTGTGCTGATAATGCTGATATACTATATGAGACGTGACAGAAAAATATTGTCATTAATTTTCGGTGTGTTTACAGGGACAGCCGCACTTTTTATCCTTAATAAGTACGGCGGTTTTATCGGTGCTGACGTTCCGCTGAATCTTTTTAATGTAAGCGGAAGTGCGGTTCTTGGCGTGCCTTTTGTTGTGGGACTTGTAATACTGAAATATTTGTAGATTTATGACAGTTTTTTTATAAAAACTATTGAAAAATTATTGCAGATATGGTAAAATGAATGTAACAGGAGGTGGAAAATTATGAATACCATTGATATTATTAACAAAACAAAAAAATCCACTGAACTTACAGAGAAAGAAATAAGATGGCTCGTTGAAAATTATACTGACGGAAAAATTCCCGATTATCAGATGTCGGCATGGCTTATGGCGGTCTGTATCAACGGTCTTACCGAACAGGAAACGATTTTACTGACAGAGGCAATGCGTGACAGCGGTGATATACTTGATTTGAGCGGGATTGGCTTGATTACGGCAGATAAGCACAGTACGGGCGGTGTAGGTGACAAGACAAGCCTTATAATAGGACCGACAGCGGCGGCGTGCGGAATTGCCGTTCCGAAGATGTCGGGAAGGGGTCTCGGTCATACGGGCGGAACGATTGACAAGCTTGAAAGTATAAGCGGTTACAGAACAGAACTTCCGTTTTATGAATTTGCCGAAACAGTACGGAAAACGGGGTTTTCAATAATATCGCAGAGTGGTAATCTTTGTCCTGCCGACAAGAAAATTTATTCCCTCCGAAATGCAACGGGTACTGTTGACAGTATTCCTTTGATATGTGCGAGTATCATGAGCAAAAAGCTTGCACTCAATGCCGACTGTATTCTTCTTGACGTTAAATGCGGTTCGGGTGCTTTTATGAAAACACGGAGCGATGCGGAAAAACTTGCTTTACTTATGGAAAAGGTAGGAAAATCAGCAGGAAAAAAGTGCCGTGCAGTTGTTACGGATATGGACAACCCCCTCGGCAACAATATAGGAAACGCTCTTGAAGTCAGGGAAGCCGTTGAAATTCTTCAGGGAAAGTATAAAGGCAGACTTTATGATTTATGTATGGAACTTACAGCCGATATGCTTGAACTTGCGGGAAAAGGTACGTTTGAAGAATGTATGCTGCTTGCCGAAAACGCCGTTTCTTCGGGAAAGGCTCTTGAAGTTTTCAGGGAAACAATAAGACTTCATGGCGGTGACAGCCGTATATGTGATGACGTTTCACTTCTTCCGCAACCGAGATACAGCTATGAAGTACGTGCAGTGCATGACATGAAGATTCTCGGAATAAACAGTGAGGAAATCGGCATGACTTCCCTTATCCTCGGAGCAGGGAGGCTTACAAAGGACGATATTATTGATATGTCGGCAGGTATCGTCATGAACTGTGCCGCAGGTGACTGTATTTCTGCGGACGATACAATTATGACGCTTTATTCTTCAACCTGCAGTGATTTTTCCGAGGCAGTATTCAGGGCAGTTAATTCACTGAGATTTTGCAGTATATAACAAAATGTGAAATTTTTCTATTGACTATTACAAAAATATGTGATATAATACAATTATATTATTCTCTATGGAGGTATTTACTTATGGGTTTTCTTGAACAGGTAAAGGATTTAGCCGGCAAAGTCGGCAATACCGTTGAAAAAGGTGCAAAGAGCGTTTCCGACGGTTCTAAGAAAATGGCTGAAAAGTCAAGAATTAAGAAAGAAATTTCTTCTCTTGAAAATGAAATCACTTCGGCATATGTCAGCATAGGAAAAGTTTATTTTTCCAGAATATCCGAAAATCCCGAGCCTGAATGTGCAGGTGCGGTTGAGACGATAGTAAGCAAGGGAGCAAGAATTGAACAGCTCCGTCAGATTCTTGACAGTCTTGAAGACAAAACTACCTGTGCAAACTGCGGTGCAAGCATTTCAAAGGGACAGAAATTCTGTGATAAGTGCGGTGCTAAGGTTGAAAGTGCTGTTGTTCCCGAACCGATAAACGCTGAACCTGTTGCAAACAGTGCAGATACAGCAACAGCTCCCGCAGGTGAGGCAGCAGCTCCTTCTGAAACATCGGAAGATGTAAAAATATGTACAGAGTGCGGAAAACCTGCTGCAATGAGTCAGATATTCTGTGAAAACTGCGGAAAGAAATTTTGATTATAATGTCTTATAAGCTGTCGGATTGTAATATCCGGCAGTTTTTTTGTATAAAAGGTATTTACTTTTATATGATTTTGTGGTAAAATAACTTTATCACTTTGAAGCTTTTAAATGTTAAAGCTTTTCGGGAAAGGAATTTTATAATGCCAATTACAGATTTATTAAAAAGAAACGCCGAATTATACGGCGACGATGTTGCACTTGTAGAAGTCAATCCGACAATTACGGAAATCAGACGTGTAACATGGAAAGAATACGAACTTATTGAACCAAATCCGTTATGTCACTACAGACGTGAAATAACCTGGAAAGTCTTTGATGAAAAGGCAAACCGCTTTGCAAACCTGCTTCTTGAAAGAGGCGTTAAAAAGGGCGATAAGGTGGGAATACTTCTGATGAACTGTCTTGAATGGCTTCCCGTTTATTTCGGAATCCTCAAAACAGGTGCTCTGGCTGTACCGCTTAATTTCAGATATACGGCAGACGAAATAAAATATTGTCTTGACCTTGCCGAAGTGGACGTGCTTATGTTCGGTCCTGAATTTATAGGACGTGTGGAGGAAATCGCCGAGGAAATAAGCCGTAACAGACTGCTTTTCTATGTGGGCGAGGGTTGTCCGTCGTTTGCTGAACATTACGACAGTCTCACCGCCAACTGTCACAGTTCTGCACCTGAAATAAAACTTGAAGATTCAGACGATGCGGCTATTTATTTTTCGTCGGGAACAACAGGTTTCCCGAAGGCAATACTCCATAATCATGAAAGTCTTATGCATTCCGCAAAAGTTGAACATAATCATCACGGACAGACAAAAGACGATGTTTTTCTTTGTATTCCTCCGCTTTACCATACAGGTGCAAAAATGCACTGGTTCGGAAGTCTTTACTCGGGAAGCAAGGCTGTTCTTCTTAAAGGTGTGAAGCCTGAATCAATTTTAAGAACAGTTTCGGAGGAGGGCTGTACTATTGTCTGGCTTTTAGTTCCGTGGGCACAGGATATTCTTGACGCTGTGGACAGGGGTGAAGTAAATATTGAAGATTACAGCCTTTCACAGTGGAGACTTATGCATATAGGCGCACAGCCTGTTCCGCCGTCGCTTATTGCACGCTGGAAAAAGCTTTTTCCAAATCATCAGTACGATACGAACTATGGTCTGAGTGAATCCATAGGACCGGGCTGTGTACATCTCGGAGTTGAGAATATACACAAGGTCGGTGCAATCGGTAAGGCGGGCTATGGCTGGGAAGTTAAAATTACTGACGAAAACGGCAATACTGTAAAGCGTGGTGAAGTAGGTGAACTCTGCGTTAAGGGTGCGGGTCTGATGACCTGCTATTACCGTGACGAAAAGGCAACCGCCGAAACTCTCCGTGACGGCTGGCTGTTTACGGGCGATATGGCTCAGGAGGACGAGGACGGTTTTATTTATCTTGTTGACCGTAAAAAAGACGTTATTATAAGTGGTGGTGAGAATCTCTACCCTGTACAGATTGAGGACTTTTTAAGAAGTCACCCTGATGTAAAGGACGTTGCCGTTATAGGTCTGCCCGACAAGAGACTAGGTGAAATTGCGGCAGCCGTAATTTCTGTAAAAGAGGGGTGTACCTGCACGGAAGACGAAATAAATTCATTCTGTCAGAAACTCCCACGTTACAAGAGACCGCACAGGATTATTTTTGCGGACGTTCCGAGAAATCCCACGGGTAAAATTGAAAAGCCGAAACTTCGTGAAATTTACTGCGGTGAGGGACTTGTCGCATCACAGATACACAGCTGATTATGTTTGATTTTTCAGGAATACTGTCCGCAGAGTACGTCAAAGCAAACGGCATACTCCGGGACGACAACCTTTTTACTTATGGATAAAGGCGGTAAACCTGTTACGGCACTTATTTATGAACTTTTTCCCGACGGTACACTTCCGGGTTACACTTACTACAAAGACGGCTATATGTATGGTGAGGAAGTTGAGTTTTATAAAAGTGGTCGGGTGTCAGGTTATACGTTATTTACTGACGACGATTTCTATATTTATGAATGATACGGAAACGGTCAGCTTAAAGAATTATCCGGGCGTTACAGAGACGACAATATAAATTATCGTCGGAAAACCTGCTATGACGAAAACGGCAGAAAATCAGGTAAGAGTATAATGTGTGAAGTTAATTTCCATTATAATTCTGCATTTACAGGTACGGTTTATTTCTGTTATCCTACGGGCGGAATCCATAAAGTAAATGAGTATAAAAAAGGTGTTTTGTCGGGCGGACAGCTTGAATACTATAAAAGTGGTCAGTTATCCGAAATGTCTGACAGCTTAAAAAATTGCAGGTGGTACGAAAATGGTATATTAAAGGAAGTTACCATGTATAAAAATGACGGTACAATTTATAAGGTTACACGCTTTGACGAAAGGGGAAATGAAATCAGGTGAATATTATGAATGAGCAGGAATTTCCTGATATACAGAACTCTTTCAGGGAAAAAACAAATCTTACTGACAGCTTTAAGACTGACGATATAAAGACGGTTGCAGGTGTTGACCTTGCATACCGGACAAAGAACGGTCAGGAATATGCGGTATGCTGTATAGTCGTTATTGACTTCATAACCCATGAAGTACTGGAAAAAAAGCAGTACAGCGGTAAAACAGAAGTACCATACATTGCCGGATTTCTTGCATTCCGTGAACTGCCGTTGGTTCCTGAAACGGTGAAAAAGCTTGATATTAACCCCGGTTTGTTTATGTCCGACGGAAACGGTTTTCTTCACCCACGTCATATGGGTATTGCTACCCATGCTTCTTTTTACCTGAATAAAGCCACAACCGGTGTTGCGAAAAGCTATTACCGTGTCCGTGAGGGTCCTGACTACACAGACCCCGATATACCGGCAGGAAGTTTTACGGATATAGTGTGCGACGGTGAGGTTTACGGAAGAACCCTGAGAACACATACGGGCGTAAGACCTGTTTTTGTGTCCGCAGGAAACTTTATTTCTCTTGAATCAGCAACGGAAATCACTATGAAACCTGTCGGGAAAGACAGTCATATTCCCGTACCGACAAGGCTCGCCGACCTTGAAACACATACCGCAAGGTCGGTTCTGATATAATTATGTCAGGGAGGATAAAAATTTATAATCCCTGTCAATTTTTGGCTATATATAGCCAAAAAATAAGATTATTCAAAAAAATCAGGGACGATAAATCATAAAAATAAAAACCTTTTATAACTTTAAAATTCTGTAAAAAGGAATTTATAACAGCTGATTATCGTCCCTGTAATCACTTTATCCTCCCTGTCCTCCGTGATTAAAAAAAATAACTGAAAAGAAGATGTTTATGAATAAGATTTATCCTTACGAACGTAAAATATATTACTATGAAACCGATAAAACGGGTATAGTCCATCATTCCGGCTATGTAAGAATTTCTGAGGAATCAAGAATGAATTTTCTTGAACAGGCTGATATTTCATACGCAGAAACCGAATCATCAGGACTTTATGTCCCGATACTTCCGGTTGAATGTCACTATAAAAAACCGCTTACTTCTGATGAACTTTTTGCCGTTTATCCCATGATTACAAAATTCAACGGCGTTACTCCTGATATTGAGTACAGGATAGTAAGCCGTATTACAGGCGAAATATGCATAACGGGAAAATCCCCGCAGTGTTTCACCGATACGAATCTTAAACCTGTCCGCACCAGACATAAATATCCCGAAATATACAAGGCTCCTGCGGAGTATGTCAATTACGGAATTCAGGACTGACAATCTGAAAATTCTTATAATTTTTACAAGATATACCTTGTAATTTTATACGGAGTATGGTATAATATTCCTTATAAAAACTTACATTGGAGGGGAAACAGAATGGCTATAACGGAAGCGGTTGAAAATTATCTCGAAACGATACTTATTCTTTCAAAAAAACAGCCTGATGTCCATGCAATTGACATATGTTCATATCTCGGATATTCACGTCCGACGGTTTCTATTGTCCTCAAGAAAATGAAAGAGGATAATCTTGTGATTGTTGACGGCGACAACCATATTACACTTACCGAAAAGGGACGTGAAGTTGCCGAGCATATTTATGACCGTCATAATATTCTTTCAGAGTTTTTTATGTTCCTTGGTGTGTCTCACGACAATGCGTCTGAAGATGCATGCAAGATAGAGCATGACCTTTCAGACGAAACATATTCGTTGCTGAAAGCACATTATCGTGAAATCGCAGAAAAGGCAAAGAAAGAAGCCTGATATTTTATGGAGGATACAATGGGCAGATATGAAACATTCAGGGAAAAATATCCTGTATTTATATACAAGTCATATAAAATAACGGAAAATGAAAACACGGTTGATTTGAGTTATGAATTTTCAATCCCCGGACTTGCTGATTTCCACCCTGCATGGAGTTTTCCGAGACCTCGGAATATAAGCGTTTCAGGTGATTTGACATTTGAAAGACTTGTTTTCTCACTCGGTATGGCGGAGGCGGTGAGTTACTGGAAAGCTGTCTGTCCGCCTGAAATGCTTGTCGAATGTGGTGAACTTTCACAGGAGCAGACAGACTGGTGGAAAAAGCTGTATTTTAACGGACTGGGTGAATTTTTCTATGTCAATAATATAAGTGCAGATTACGGTGTTTTTGTGAATATAAATTCAACGGGAAAATTTTTCAGTACGGAAATATCGGAACTTCCCGAGCTTTCGGGCTGTCTGGTGGCAGTGGGAGGCGGAAAGGATTCCGCACTTACACTTGAAACTCTTACCAATGCGGGTGTTGAATGTAAATGTTACTCTATAAACAGGCGTAATTCAATAACGGCAACGGTTGAAACAGCAGGACTTCCCTCCGTTTCACTCATTACTGCACAGCGGAAATTTGACCGTTCGCTTATAACTTTCAACAATCAGGGCTGTCTTAACGGTCACACTCCCTTTTCTTCGGTTGTGGCATTTTCGGCGGAAATCACTGCATATCTGAATCGTCTGAAATATATCGTGCTTTCAAACGAATCGAGTGCCAATGAGAGTACAGTTGTCGGACAGAGTGTAAACCACCAATACTCAAAAAGCTTTGAATTTGAGCAGGATTTTCACTTGTATGAGGAAAAATATCTGCGTACGGGAATTTATTATTTCAGTTTTCTGCGACCGCTTTCTGAATTTCAGATTGCAAAGATGTTTGCTTCCCACAAGAAATATCTGTCTGTTTTCAGGAGCTGTAATCTTGGCGGAAAGGTTTCGCCTGATATATGGTGCGGAGAGTGTCCGAAATGTCTTTTTGTCTGCCTGATTATGTCGCCGTTCCTGACGGACGGAGAACTGACGGAGGTTTTCGGGAAAGACCTGCTGAATGATGTTTCAATGTCGGAATACTTTACCGAGCTTATCGGAAAATCGGCACATAAACCTTTTGAGTGCGTGGGCAGTATTGACGAAGTGAATCTTGCGGTTTCACTTGCGATAAGGAGACGTGAACAGAATGGCGGAAATCTGCCGTTTCTGTTTGAAAGATACAAGGAAAACGGTTTTTATCGTCCTGAAAGTCTTGATGAAAAAAATGCGGAATACTGCAAATATTTCAACGACCAGAATCTTCTCCCCGACTTTTTCAGGGAAATACTTTTAAATGAAATGGAGCGACTTCTTTGAATAATTTCACGGAATATCTGAAAAAATACACCGAAAACAAATCCGTCTGCATACTCGGATTCGGACGTGAGGGAAAATCTACCTACAGACTTCTTGATAAATACTGTTCACCGGAATCCGTCGCCATATCAGACCTGAATCCCGTTGACAGAACGGCAGACGGTCTGTCCGAAAACATCGGAATTATTACGGGTGAGAATTATCAGGACTGTCTTGACGATTTTGATATTGTTTTCAAGTCGCCGGGGATTGTCCTGAAAAAATCGCCCTCCGGGCTTGAATGTGAGATAACTTCCGAAACACAGGTGTTCTTTACGGTTTTCAGGGAGCAGATTATAGGCATTACAGGTACTAAAGGTAAAAGCACGGTTTCTTCGCTGATTTACCATATACTGAAAGAATCGGGCAAAGATACCTATCTTGTCGGAAATATAGGCGTACCCGTTTTTGATATTGCGGAGGACGTGAAAGAAGATACTGTAGTTGTCTGCGAACTTTCTTGTCATCAGCTTGAATATATGACGGTTTCGCCTGAAAAAGCGGTTTTCCTCAATCTCTATGAGGAACATTTAGACCATTACGGCACTATCGAAAAGTACTACAACGCCAAGAAAAATATCTATCTTCACCAGAAAGAATATGACTGTCTGCTGATAAATTCAGATATAGTCCCCGAAAACAGCAGTCAGTATATTTATACAATATCCGCCGAAAATCCAACAGCCGATATTTACGTGCATGACGGTATTATTGCTGGAAATGATGAGGAATATAAAATTCCTGCCGATAAAATAAAACTTTTAGGTATTCATAATCACTATAATATAGCTGTGGCATATTTTATGACTTCTTTCTATGTTGAGCAGGAGGAGTTTGAAAAGGCACTCTGTACTTTCAATCCGCTTTCCCACCGGCTCGAATATGTGGACACTGTTGACGAAGTACGCTATTATGACGACTCTATTTCTACCGCCTGTGCCACCGCTGTTGAGGCACTGAAAAGTGTTCCGAATGCAAAGACCATTCTTATCGGCGGTATGGACAGAGGTATTGATTATACGACACTTGTCGATTTTCTGAATACCTCCGACGTGAATATCATATGCATGGAAACTTCGGGAAAACGTATTTTTGATATGATTCGTAATACAGAGTTTAATAATTCCGAACGTGTTTACTTTGTTCCGCATCTTGAGGAAGCTGTGGAGCTTGCCCACGAAATAACACCAAAAGGCACAAGCTGTGTGCTTTCACCTGCGGCGGCAAGCTATGGTATTTTCAGGAATTTTGAAGAACGTGGTGACGTTTTCAAGAAGCTTGTAAAACAATTAATCATTAATCGTGAACTGTAAATTTAGTCTTGACATTTACGGGAAAATTGTGTATAATTAATGTACTGAATTTTTTTGCAGGCAGGTGATAATGTGGATAAGCACAGACAGATTGCGTTTATTGTGGCGTTTATTGTGGCTATGGTAATAATGATGATTGGAAAAGCCTGCACAGACAGCACAATGAAGAAAAATCAGGCAAAACCCGTACAGTTTTCGGGTACTTCCCAAAATGTTCCCGAATACAGCAACAGCAACAATAACAAAAGTTATAATAATACTCCTCAGCAGAATAATCAGATTCAGACGGAAGCAGTTCAGCAGATTACAGAGCCACAGGTGGAATATGTCACCAATATGCTCGGTGAGGTTATCGGAACAGCAGAACCCGCAACAACTGCTTTACAGCCTGTAACCGACGAAAACGGCGAGTATTCAGAAGAAACTACCGTTCAGGAAACAACTCAGGGAAAGTCTATTCTTGAACAGTACAACGATGAAAAACAGAATAATCAAAATAAAAATCAGAACGGAAATTCCGATAATTCCGTTAAACAGAACGAAAATTATCAGATTCCTTCCGAAATACAAATAACTATTCATTAAATTACGGAGGTAAAAAATGGTTACTATTGAAATGGAAAACGGCAAGAAGATTAAAATTGAACTTTATCCCGACGTTGCCCCGATAACCTGTGAAAACTTTGAAAAGCTCGTAAAGGACGGTTTTTATGACGGTCTTACTTTTCACAGAGTTATTTCAGGTTTCATGATTCAGGGCGGTTGTCCTCTCGGCAACGGTACAGGTGGTCCCGGCTGGAATATCAAGGGTGAATTTTCTTCAAACGGCGTTAAGAATGACCTCAAACACACAAGAGGCGTTATTTCTATGGCACGCTCAATGATGCCCGATTCAGCAGGTTCACAGTTCTTTATCATGCACGAGGACGCACCTCATCTTGATGGTCAGTATGCTGCTTTCGGTAAAGTGGTTGAGGGTATGGACGTTGTTGACGAAATCGCAGATGTCGCTACAAATTACAACGATATGCCTCTTGAACCGCAGGTTATGAAAAAAGTTACAATAGAATAATATAAAAATGCCGGAAAAAGAAAAATTCCGGCATTACTTTATGAAAGGAATGATTTTTTGCTGTATATAGGCTGTCATCTTTCTGCTTCAAAGGGCTATACGGCTATGGGTAAACAGGCGGAGAAAATCGATGCAAATACGTTTGCATTTTTCACGAGGAATCCACGTGGAAGTTCAGCAAAGGAAATCAATATTTCCGATGTTGCGGAATATCTTGAACTTTCCGAAAAACTTGCTTTCGGAAAACTTGTCGCCCATGCCCCTTATACTATGAATCCCTGTTCTGCCGACGAAAAAATAAGATATTTTTCACGTCAGACAATGGCGGACGATTTGAAGCGTATGGAAAGTACACCACATAATTACTATAATTTTCACCCGGGTTCACACGTAAAACAGGGTGTTGAAACAGGTATAGAACTTATCGCCAATCAGCTTAACGGGGTTCTTACGGAGGAGCAGTCAACAATTGTCCTGCTTGAAACAATGGCGGGCAAGGGTTCTGAAGTAGGAAGGAATTTTGAGGAAATCCGTGCGATAATGGACAGAGTTGAACGCAGGGAAAAGCTTGGTGTATGCTTTGATACCTGTCACGTCTGGGACGGCGGTTACGATATAGTAAACAGGCTTGACGACGTTCTTGAACAGTTCGATAAAATTATAGGCATTGAAAAAATCAAAGCAATTCACCTCAATGACAGCATGAATCCGCTTGGCTCACATAAGGACAGGCACGCAAGGATAGGTGAGGGGCATATAGGGGCGGACGCTCTTATCCGTGTGATAAATCGTCCCGAATTTAAGGGTCTGCCCGTTATTCTTGAAACACCCAACGAAATGGACGGTTATGCAAGGGAGATAAAATTTCTGCGTGAAAACTACAGTGAATAAAAAAGAGCGTACTTTATGTACGCTCGTATTTTAATCAGTCGATTGTAACGATTTCGCCGTAAAGTTCACGGGGAGCTCCTACAGCGTTTGATTCGTCGGTATCAATGTGCATTGCACGTGCATACTTTTCAGAAACACGGCATACAACGTCGCCGAGAACTGCACTTCTTTCAGGAGTTTCAAGCTTTACCCATACAACCTGCTTATCTGTCACGCCGAGTTCTTCAGCGTCGGCAGGAGTGAGGTGAATGTGTCTTTTAGCAACGATAACGCCCTCTGAAATTTCAACTTCACCGGCAGGACCTATGAGTTTGCAAGCACCTGAACCTGCAATGTCACCTGATTCCTTTACGGGAGCGGCAATACCGATTGAACGTGCGTCGGTAGCGGAAAGTTCAACCTGCGTTTCGGGACGGACAGGACCGAGAATTGAAACTCCTGCGAGTTCTTTCTTAGGACCTACTACTGTAACTCTTTCTTCACAGGCAAACTGACCGGGCTGGGAAAGGTCTTTTTTCTTTGTGAGTTCGTAACCCTTTCCGAAAAGAATTTCAAGATGTTCCTGAGTAACGTGAACGTGTCTTGCAGATGTTTCAACAATAAATTTGTTTGACATTTTAAACATACCTCCATAATTTTATTGTCCGATTCAAATCGGATATTCTAAGTATATTTTACACCTTTTTGTAGAAAAGGTCAAGAGTTACAGGGAATTTTTTGTAAAAAGCAGTGTTATTCCTTACAAACAATATAAAAAACCGCCTTAACAGAGACGGTTTTGAGAAGCGTCCCGAAGAGGAGTCGAACCTCCGGCCTACTGCTTAGGAGGCAGTCGCTCTATCCTACTGAGCTATCGGGACATAACATATATATTATATCACATTAAAATCAGAATTTCAATAGTTTTGGAAATATTTTATTTTTTTATCTAATAGCTTACAAGATTGACATTTTTTCTCTTTCTGATATAATAGTATATAGAAAAGGAGTGAATGAAAATGGAGGAAACGGTAACATCTGTCATATCGGAAACAGTTACTTCTGCCGTATCGGAGACAGCAACGGCAACGGCTACAGAACCCGTTGTAAATGCGGTTGAGACGATACAGGAGCAGGTAAGCAAGGCATCAAGTGTATTTTCAGGAATGGCACAGTATTTTGCAGGTCTGCTTCCGTCGCTTATAACTGCGGTTATAGTACTGATTCTCGGAGTAGTGGTTGCAAGAATTATTGCACGTCTTACCGCAAAGGCAATGAAAAAATCAAATATAAACGTTGTCGCAAGGAATTTTCTTGTATCACTGGTGAGGATACTTCTGTATGTGGTTGTTATAATCATGTCGCTGTCACTTCTGAATGTACCGATGTCTTCGATAATAACGATTTTCGGTGCGGCAGGACTTGCTGTCAGCCTTGCGTTGCAGAACTGTCTTTCAAATCTCTGCGGAGGATTTATAATACTCTTTTCAAAACCTTTTACCGCAGGCGATACCATCGAACTTGACGGAACTGTGGGAAAAGTAGAAACAATAAGCGTTCTCTATACCAAGATAAAAACTTTTGACGGAAAAACCGTCTTTATTCCGAACGGTAAAATTTCAGACGCTAAAATAATTAATTATACCGAAAGTCCGACAAGGCGTATTGACCTTGCTTTTGATATAAGTTATTCCGCCGATTATGAAAAGGCACGTCTTATTATACTCAATGTACTTGAAAACGACCCTTTTGTTCTTGACGAACCTGCTCCTATTGTGAGAATGAGTATGCATAAGGACAGCTCGGTTGCGGTTGATACTCTTGTATGGGTTAAAAATGAAGATTATAATTCTGTAAGATACAGTATAATCGAGAATGTAAAGTCTGCATTTGACAGAGAGGGTATAGAAATACCTTTCAGTCAGCTTGATGTACATATAAAAAACTGACACGGAGGAATTATGGACAGTAAGGAAAAAATCCGTTCAAACAAAAAAAGGGTATCAAAAGCAAAACTGCGTTTACGTCGTTTCTGTGCGGTTATGCTGATGTTGTTTCTTGTATGGTGGTTCAATAATTATACACTGAAAATTACCCGTGTTGACCTTGTTTCCGATAAGATAACAAATCCTGTGCGCATTGCGGTTATAAGCGACTGTCATTTCACAAAGCACGGTATAAGTAAAAATAAAATACTTAATAAAGTCAAAAAAACAGAGCCTGATATAGTTCTTATGCTTGGTGATATGTACACAAGAAACAGTCCTTGGGATATTATTGAAATATCGGTTGAACTGACACAATCCATAGTTGACGAAGGTTATCCCGTGTATTTTATTACGGGCGACCATGACACAGACAAAAAGTATATTGAAGAAATAGCGGAGACGGGTGCGAAAATCATGAATTACAATTCCGAAGTGATAAACGTCAACGGAAATAATATACAGATTTTCGGAATAGACAATGTTTATTATTCCCCGACTTTTGACTTGAAAAACGTTTTTACTCCCGATGAGAACTGTTACAGTATACTTATGGCACATATACCAAATTATGAAAAGTTTTCTGATTTCGGTGCAAATCTTACGGTATGTGCGGACACTCATGGCGGAATGGTTCAGCTTCCGTTTGGTCTTGGTCCTGTCATTGATTCGTCAACTATGGAATTGTTCCCCGAAATACGCGGAAACCGCACGGTATATGACAAGGGGCTGTTTGATTATACAGGAGGTACAATGTTTATAACTTCAGGCATAGGAGTTTCTCCTGCTCCGATAAGATTCAATAACCGTCCTGAAATTGCGGTTATAGAGATAGAACCCGAATAAATAATGAAATAAGGTGAAATAATGTATGCAGATGTAGCGGTAATAGGCGGTGGTGCTTCGGGGTACGCTTCTGCGGTTGAAATAGCGGAAGCCTGTCCCGATACTGAAATTGTAATTGTTGAAAGACTTTTAAGAACAGGAAAAAAACTGACAGCCACAGGCAACGGAAAGTGTAATTTAAGTAATAAATCTTTAAAGGCGGAAAATTATCACGGTTCTGTTGACGCAATGAAAATAATCCGAAAAACACCCGACTATAATGATTTTTTTGTCAGGAAAATGGACATCATGTGCGTTTCGGGAAGTGAAGGCAGAGAGGGCGGAATATATCCGCACAGCAACAGCTCTGCAACGGTTGTCAATGCTTTTCGTCTTAAACTTGATTCGCTCGGTGTAAAGGAAATATGTGACTTTGAAGTAAAAGGTATATCGCAGAAAAACGGCAAATATATTCTGACTTCGGAAAAAGATGAAATTGTTTGCAGGAAAGTCATAATTGCCTGCGGAGGATATGCGGGTACATCATTCGGTACGGACGGCTCAATGTTGCGTATACTGAAGAATATGGGGTATAAAACGGCTAAAATATGTCCTGCCGTTGCACCGCTGAGAGTAAGTCCCGACAGGCTAAAAGGACTTAAAGGTGTACGTGCAAAAGGAAAAATATCGGCAGTTTCGGACGGGAAAGTTCTTAAAACCGAAACAGGTGAAATTCAGTTCAATGAAAATAATATTTCAGGTATATGTGTATTTAATCTTGCATATCTTTTTCAGAAGTACGAGGGAAAAATGAAACTGCGTGCGGATTTGCTTCCCGAAACGGACGAAAATAATTTGACAATCTATCTTGAAAGAGTAAGGAAAAACAGGTCTGAATATAATATTGACGAACTGCTGACGGGTATTTTTGTGAAAAATCTTGCGGTATATCTTGTTAAAAATACTCTCCGCAGACCGATGACCGATAAAATAAACAGCGTTACCGACAATGAAATAAAAAAGCTTGTCAAAGTGATAAAGTGTCTTGAATTTGAGGTGACGGGCTGTTCACCGTGGCAGAACGCACAGGCAACGTGCGGAGGAATCATCAGTGAGTGCATTACGGAAAATCTTGAATCAAGACTGCATAAGGGAATTTATTTCTGCGGTGAAATTCTTGACACGGTAGGCGACTGCGGAGGATATAATCTTCAATGGGCGTGGTCGTCGGGGATATGGGCAGGAAGAAATTGTGCCGAGTCGCTGAAAGGCGGTAAAAGATGATAAGAGTAAATAATATACGTGTTCCTTTGGATTTCGACTTTTCGGAGCTTGAAAAATTCTGCGTTGGAAAATTCAGGATTATTCCCGAAAATCTTAAAAGTGTGAAACTTTCAAAAAAGTCGGTTGACGCACGTAAAAAAACAGACATACATTTTATTGTCTCACTTGATATTGAGGCAAAAAACGAAAATCAGCTTTTGAAGAAAATAAAAAATTCGGTAAAAGTTGAAAAATACGTTTACCGTATAGAAAAAGTCAGGGAAAATATAAAACGTCCCGTTGTTGTTGGTTTCGGACCTGCGGGAATGTTTGCCTCGCTGGTTCTTGCAATATCGGGTGCTTGTCCGATAGTTCTTGAAAGAGGTGCGGACGTTGACGAACGCTGTAAGGCGGTTGAGAAATTCCGTTCGGGCGGAAAGCCTGACCCCGAGTGCAATGTACAGTTCGGCGAGGGGGGAGCAGGTACTTTTTCAGACGGAAAGCTTACCACAGGCATAAAGGACAAACGTATCGGCTGGATTCTTGAAAAGCTTGTTGAATTTGGTTCGCCCGAAGAGATAATTTATCTTGCTAAAGCACATATAGGTACGGACAATCTCAGAAACGTCGTTAAAAATCTTCGTGAGGAAGTTAAAAGGTACGGCGGAGAAGTTCGTTTTAATGCTAAATTCTGCGGTTTTGATACTGACTCAAACGGTATATCATCAGTCAGTTACACCGATAAAAACGGCACTCATCTTATAAATACCGATAATCTGATACTGGCAACGGGTCACAGTGCGAGAGACATTTTTGAAATGCTTTACAGCCGTAATATAAAGCTTTCACAGAAGAATTTTTCTGTAGGCGTGAGAATCGAACACCTTAGAAAAGATATAGACAAGGCTATGTATGGGGATTTTGTCGGACACCCCGCACTCAAATCCGCTGACTATAAACTTGCCGTTCATCTTCCTAACGGTCGCACGCTGTATACTTTCTGTATGTGTCCGGGCGGAGAGGTAATATCTGCTGTATCGGAGGAAAATCGTCTTGCTGTAAACGGAATGAGCTGTTTTGCACGTGATGCGGAAAATTCAAACAGTGCTTTGCTTGTGGGCATAAATACGGACGACTATAAAAGTAGTCACGCCCTTGCGGGAATGTATTTTCAGCGTGAACTTGAAGAAAAAGCCTTTATGGCAGGAGGGGCGGACTATTCAGCACCCATAACGCTTGTGGGGGATTTTATGGACGGTAATGTTTCGGAGAGTTTCGGAAAGGTAAAGCCCTCGTATCGTCCGACTGTAAAGTTTGCAGAACCTGAGAGTTATCTTCCCGATTTTGTGTGTGAAACCCTGAAACTCGGCATAAAAGAAATGGGCAGGAAAATAGACGGATTTGATGATGCCGACGCATTGCTTACGGGTATAGAAAGCCGAAGCAGTTCACCTGTGCGTATTGACCGCAATGAAGATTTGCAGTCTGTTTCGGTTGGGGGACTTTTTCCGTGCGGTGAGGGAGCAGGCTATGCGGGAGGAATAATTTCGGCGGCAGTTGACGGCATGAAATGTGCGGAAGCTGTAATAAAAAATTTGAACAAGGGAGAAAAATTATGAAAGTAAATGTAATCGGCGGTGAAATGGACGTACATGAAATTGACGAATATGTAAAATATATAAGTAAAAAATATACGGGCAGACAAGTGCGACAGCTCGATATTATTATTGATGGTGAGTACATTGACCTCAAATGTTATTTCAAAGACACCGATTTTCAACACGCTTACCGTTCGGCAGATTATCTTGTGAACAATATGGAAAAGCTGAACGACGCAAAACAAAGTGAATTTTCACAGAAAGAACGCCATAAAGTTTAAGGAGAATATTTAATGAATTTAACCAATATAGGTACAGTAAAGGAAATTCTGTCCCGTCACGGATTCAGTTTTTCAAAGGGACTGGGACAGAATTTTATAATAAATCCGGAAATATGTCCGAAAATAGCTGAAAACGGCAATGCACGGAAAGGTTTCGGAATACTTGAAATAGGCACGGGAATAGGTGTTCTTACGGCTGAACTTGCAAAGCGTGCGGAAAAGGTTACGGCTATTGAGATTGATACAAGGCTTCTGCCGATTCTTGACGAAACACTTTCTGAGTTTGACAATATAAAGGTTATCAATCAGGACGTTATGAAAGCTGACCTGAATAAAATAATCAAAGAGGAATTTGACGGTCTGCGTGTGGCGGTATGTGCCAATTTACCGTACTATATTACATCACCCGTAATAATGAGACTTCTTGAAAGCCGTCTGCCGATTGAGTCAATTACGGTTATGGTGCAGAAAGAGGCGGCACAGCGACTTTGTGCGGAAACAGGTACAAGAGAGTCGGGAGCGATTACGGTCGGCGTTAATTATTACGGTACGGTAAAACAGCTTTTCAGCGTTTCGAGGGGGAACTTTATGCCGTCGCCTAATGTTGACTCTGCCGTTATCAGAATTGACATTGACCGCCGTTACAGACTTGACGAGGACGGCGAAAAGTTCTTTTTCAGTGTGGTGAAAGCAGGTTTTTCACAGAGAAGAAAAACAGTTGCAAATGCACTTTCTTCACAACTGGGAATAGGTAAGGAGCAGGTTTACACGGCTCTGACAGAAAACGGACTTTCCGAAACCGTAAGAATTGAATCGCTGAACATGGAGCAGTTGATAAAATTTTCTGAAAGTCTGAGGAGAATGAAATGACGGGAAAACTTTATGGTGTAAGTGTCGGTTCGGGAGACCCTGAATACATCACTTTAAAGGCAGTGAAAATAATTGAAAGGTGTCAAGTTATAGCTGTTCCGAGAACGAAAGGTGAAAATACTCTTGCTTTGTCTGTTGCGGAAAAAGCCGTTGACTTGTCGGATAAAAAAATAATATATATTGATTTTCCTATGGTGCGTGCCAAAAAAATTCTTGCGGAAAACTATGAAAGAATTTCCGGAATTATCTGCTCTGAACTTAAAGAAAATGATGTTGCACTGCTTAATATAGGCGATATTTCTATATATTCGACGTTCAGCTATATTGCTGAGCGTGTTGAGGAAAAGGGTTTTGCAACTGAAATGTGTGCGGGTGTAACGAGTTTCTGTGCGGTTTCGGCACTTGTCGGAAAACCTCTTGTGAAAGAAAACGAACAGCTTCACATTGTACCTTACAATGCGGAAAGCATCAGAAACAGCAACTTTTCGGACGGAACTTATGTAATAATGAAGTGCGGTAAAAATACACGTGAACTGATAGAAATTTTGCGTGAGAAGGGACTTGCGGAGAGGACTTATGCCGTAGAAAACTGTGGTCTTGCAGACGAACATATTTATAATAATATTGACGAAATGAAAAGTTGCGGATATTTTACGGTATTTGTTGTGAGAAGTGAAAATGTTTGAAGAATACATATACAAGGGAAAACAGAAGCTGAGGTGCGGATATACTACGGGTTCATGTGCAACGGGGGCTTCAAAGGCTGCCGCCGAAATGCTTCTGACGGGAAAAATTATTGAAAGTACCGAAATTATTACACCAAAAGGAATAAAAATTAATCTTGAAATAAACGGACAGAAAATAAGTAACGGTAAAGTTTCGTGTTATGTTGTGAAAGACAGCGGTGACGACCCCGATATTACAAACGGAATAAAGGTATTTGCGGAAGTTTCACTGACGGAAAAAGGTATTGAAATTTCGGGCGGTGAGGGAGTAGGAAAAGTTACAAAAAAGGGACTTGACCAGCCTGTAGGTGAATGGGCGATAAATTCCGTTCCGCGAAAAATGATTAAGTCCGCACTTGCGGAGACGGCAGAACTTTATGAGTATTCGGGGGGATTCAGAGTTGTTATTTCTGTTCCCGACGGTGAAAAAATTGCTGAAAAAACTTATAATTCAAGAATGGGAATAAAGGGCGGTATTTCGATTATCGGAACTACAGGAATAGTCGAACCCATGAGCAATTACGCACTTATTGAAACAATCCGCACGGAAGCAAAAGTCAGGCGTTCAGAGGGCGATGTGAATATGCTTCTTACTCTCGGAAACTACAGTGACAGTTTTGTGCAGACGGCAATGCCCTTTTCACTGGAAAGAAGTATAAAGTGCAGTAATTTCATAGGTGATGCCATTGATATAGGTCTTGAAACAGGTTTTGAAAGTATACTGATTATAGGACATATTGGTAAAATGGTTAAACTCGGTGCAGGCATAATGAACACTCATTCCTCAAACGCCGACGGCAGAATGGACGTGCTTGTTACCTGCGGAGTGATTGCAGGGGTAGGAAATGATGTACTGAAAAAAATTCCGTCCTGTGTGACTGTTGACTCTGCACTTGATATATTACATCGGGCGGGAGTAATGGAAAAAGTTTTGCAGGTTCTTGTTGAACGTATTGATTATTATCTGAATTTAAAAGTAAGAAATGAAATAAAAACGGGGGCGGTAATTTTTTCGTATCAGCACAATATTACCGTAAAGACAAAGTATGCCGATACACTGATAAAGGCAATTTCGGAGGAATGAAAATGGTTAATTTTGTTGGAGCAGGCTGTGGAGCTGTCGACCTGATAACGCTAAGAGGCAAAAGGCTTATTGAAGAAGCGGACGTGATAATTTATGCAGGTTCGCTTGTAAATCCCGAACTTCTTGATTTTGCAAAGTCCGACTGTGAAATACACAACAGTGCATATATGACACTCGGTGAAGTTATTTCCGTTATGGAAGAGGCTGAAAAGAATAATAAAAATACAGTAAGACTTCATACGGGCGACCCGTCGCTTTACGGTGCGATACGTGAACAGATGGACGCACTTTCAGAACTGGGAATCAAATATGAGATATGTGCGGGAGTAAGTTCTTTCTGCGGAGCTGCTGCGTCTCTCAGAGCAGAGTACACGCTTCCCGACGTTTCACAGACCGTAATTATCACACGAATGGCAGGACGTACCCCCGTACCTGAAAGTGAAAGCATAGAAAAACTTGCTTCACATCATGCGACTATGGTTATTTTTCTCAGCACGGGTATGCTTGAAGAACTTTCGGAAAGACTTGTTTCGGGCGGTTACAGTGAGGATACTCCTGCGGCGATAGTTTACAAGGCAAGCTGGAAAGACGAAAAAGTTATGCGGTGTACGGTTAAAACTCTTGCCGAAACGGCACGTGAAAACAACATAACAAAGACCGCACTGATAACTGTCGGTGACTTTCTCGGTGACGATTATTCACTTTCAAAACTCTATGACGCTTCATTCACAACGGAGTACAGAAAATGAATATTTCGGTTGTTTCACTCACTGAAAAAGGACGTATTCTTTCTGCTGAAATATGCAGTTTTCTGAAAAATAACCATACCTTAAAACGTTATTGTTTCGTAAAGCACACAGACGAATCAGCCGAAATTTTTGATAATATTTATCAGCTTACGGATAAAATATTTACAAAATCCGATGCAATTATTTTTATATGTGCCTGCGGAATTGCCGTCAGGGCAGTTTGTCCGCATATTGTGTCAAAAATTTCAGACCCTGCGGTTGTTGTTACTGACGACTGCGGAAAATTTGTTATCCCCGTACTTTCGGGACATATCGGCGGTGCAAACAGGCTTGCGGAAATAATTGCCGATAAAATAAAAGCTGTTCCTGTTGTGACGACGGCGACGGACACAGGTAAAAAATTTTCTCCCGATTCTTTTGCGTCTGCTAACGGTCTGATTATTTCAGACATGAAAAATGCAAAAGAAATTGCTTCGGCAGTACTTGACGGGGAAAAAATCGGTCTTGCGAGTGATTATGAGTGCAGAAATATTCCCGACGGAATTTCACTTGAAAATACTTGTCGTACAGGAATATGTATAAGTAAAAATTCTGAAATAAAACCTTTTTCCGTAACGCTTAATCTTGTCCCGAAAAATCTGATTTTAGGAATAGGGTGTAAGAGGGGCGTTTCCTGTGAGACGATTGAAAGGAGAGTTTCAGAAAGTCTCATGTCTGCGGAAATTCCTGCGGAGAGAATATGCGGAGTTGCGACTATCGACGTAAAATCAGACGAAAAGGGACTTAATGAATATTGTCAGAAAAATAATTTTTTTCTGAAATTCTTCACGGCTGACGAACTTATGAACTTAAAGGGCAGTTTTACATCGTCGGAATTTGTACGGAAAACTACGGGAACAGACAATGTTTGTGAAAGAAGTGCTGTAATATGCAGTGGCGGACGGCTTGTCATGCGGAAAAATGCAGGCGACGGCGTTACGGTTGCCGTTGCCGAAGAGCCTGTAATTATTGATTTTGAAAGGAAAATTTTATGAAACTTTATGTTGTCGGATTCGGCAGTGGAAGTCATGAGGGTATGACCTTTGAAGCGGAAACAGCCGTAAAAAAAAGTGACCTGATTGTAGGTTATACGCTATATACGGAACTTTTAAGAAAGATTTTTCCCGAAAAGGAGTATATCTCAACGGGAATGAGACAGGAGCGTGACAGAGTTGAAACCGCACTGAAAGAGTCTCGGAACAGGACGGTTTCGCTTGTATGTAGTGGCGACAGCGGAGTGTACGGAATGGCAGGTCTTGCAATTGAGATGTCACGGGATTTTCCCGAAACCGATATTGAAGTAGTTGCGGGAGTTACTTCGGCTATCAGCGGTGGTGCTGTACTCGGTTCGCCCCTTACACATGACTTTGCGGTTATAAGTCTTTCCGATTTGCTTACTCCGACGGAAAAAATAATTAAAAGGATAAAATGTGCTTCTGAAGCCGATTTCACGATAGTTCTCTATAATCCGTCATCAAAAAAGCGTGCGGACTATCTGCGTAAAGCCTGTGATGTAATGCTTGAATACAAGTCGCCCGAAACGGTCTGCGGTTATGTCCGCAATATAGGCAGGGACGGACAGACAAGCCGTATTGTTACCCTTACCGAACTCCGTGAAACTGCGGTTGATATGTTTACGACCGTTTTTGTAGGCAACTCCGAAACAATGGCTATAAACGGGAAAATGGTAACGCCGAGAGGTTACAGAAATGTCTGAACTGCTTATTTTCGGCGGAACGACGGAGGGCAGACAGCTTGCGGAATTTTGTGACGGGAAAAATATATCTGTCTGTATATGCGTAACTACGGATTACGGTGCGGAACTTTTGCCGAAAAGTCGGAATACAAAGATAATTGTAGGACGGCTTGAAAGTGTTCAGATGAAAGAAATTATTGCCGAAAATAATTTCAGATATGTCGTTGACGCTACACACCCCTATGCCGTTGAGGCTACAAAGAATATAAAGTCGGCGTGTGCGGAAACAGATACCGAATATATACGTCTTGTACGTGAGATTTCGGAAAATTCCGACGGAACTACAGTGGAAAATATGGACGAACTTGTTGATATTCTTAACCGTAATGAAAAGACTGTGCTTAGTACTCTCGGAAGCAAGGAACTTTTAAAACTTACGGAAGTGGTGAATTTCCGTGAAAAGATATGGGTCAGGGTCTTGCCTTTGGACAACATCAGAGAACTTTGTATTGGTCTTGGTTACGACGAAAACAAAATTATCTTTGAGAAAGGTCCTTTTACGGAGGAAGAAAATATCAGTCATATCAGGAGGAGCGGAGCAGAAATTCTTGTCACAAAGGAAAGCGGTGCGACGGGCGGTTATCCTGAAAAAGTATCGGCGACAAAAAAATGCGGTATTGATTTGATTGTTGTTAAAAGACCGTATGAAAAAGGTCTGAATATTGAGGAAGTAAAAAAATTTATTGAAAAGATTTGCGGAGGTGACTGAAATAAAAGTTTACGTGGTAGGAACGGGCATGGATGGTGTAAAGACGCTTACCCGTGAAGCGTATGAAATTATAGATTCCGCTGATGTTCTGATTGGTGCGGGACGTATGCTTGAACCTTTTAAACATCTTCATAAGAAAATGGTTTGTGAACATTCGGCTGATAAAATAGCAGACTATATAAACAACTGCGGATTTGATAAAATTGCCGTGCTGATGTCGGGGGACTGCGGATTTTACAGCGGAGCAAAGAGACTTTCAGAATTTATTGAATGTGAAATTATCAGCGGAATTTCAACACCTGTCTATTTTAGTTCAAAAGTCGGTATACCGTGGGAAAATATGAAGTTTGTAAGTCTGCACGGAAGATACGGGAATATAGCCGTAAACGTCATGCAGAACGAGCATTGTTTTTTTCTTCTCGGAGGAAAAGTCACACCCGCAGAAATTTGCAGAACACTTTGCCGTTACGGTTTTGGTGATGTAAATATTTTTGTGGGTGAAAATCTGTGTTATGAAAATGAACGGATAATATCAGGAACTGCTGAAAGTTTACGGGAAATTCAAAGTGCAGGTTTATGTGCGGTGATTGCCGAAAATAAAAATTACATTAAATATATTCCGTCGGGAATTGATGACGGAGATTTTATAAGAACGGAAATTCCGATGACAAAGGCGGAAGTACGTGCTGTTGCGGTTTCAAAGCTGAATATCGGCAGGGACAGTATTTGCTGGGATATTGGTTGCGGAACGGGTTCTGTGTCGGTAGAAATGGCTATGAAGTGTACGGACGGCGGTGTTTATGCATTTGACAAAAAAACGGAAGCTTTGAAACTTACTTCTGAAAATTCCGAAAAATTCGGCTGTGACAATATTCACGTTTTTGAGAGTCTTTTTCCTGAAAATATTCCTGAAAATATTCCTGTTCCGAACTGTGTCTTTATAGGAGGGGCTTCGGGAAAAATATCCGATATAATAAAATATGTTACGAATTTAAACTCGTCTGCCGAAATAGTCGTGACGGCAGTTTCGGTTGAAACACTTAACGAATGTATGAATGTTTTTGATGCCGAAATTACTCAGATTGCCGTTACAAGAACACGCAGAATCGGCAGTCACACTATGTTTTCGGCGGAGAATCCTGTATTTGTGATAAAGAGGAAGATAAAATGCGTAGAATAATAATCGCAGGGACGGGAAGCGGTTGCGGAAAAACGACAGTTACCTGTGCCGTTATGGAGGCATTTTGCAGACGCAGAATGAAAGTGTCGTCATTCAAGTGCGGTCCTGACTATATAGACCCGATGTTCCATGAAAAAATAATAGGAACTGATTCGCATAATCTTGACAGCTTTTTCTGTGACGAAAATATCGTTAAATATTTACTTCACGAGAACGGAAAAAACAGTGATATTTCCGTAATTGAGGGGGTTATGGGTTTTTACGACGGAGTAAACGGAAAGGGTTCGGCGTTTTCCGTTTCTGAAATTACAGATACACCCGTTATTCTTGTTGTTGACTGTAAAGGCATGAGTGACTCTCTCGGTGCGGTGATAAAAGGTTTTCTGACGTACAAAACACCTAACAATATATGCGGAATTATTTTTAACAGGCTTCCCGACAAGCTTGTTCCGCTTGCAAAAAAAATCTGTAATGAACTGGGTACGAATTATTTCGGGCATATGCCGTCACATAAATGTACGATTGAAAGCCGTCATCTCGGACTTGTTACGGCAGACGAAATTTCAGATATAAAGGATAAAATGAAATTTCTCGGTGAACTTGCGGAAAAAAATATCATGCTTGACGAAATTTTAAATTATTCTGAAAGACCTTTTCCGTATTTTACAGATATTCGTATTGAAAAAATGTTTGACAGTCCGCCTGTTGTTGCTGTGTCAAGGGACAGTGCATTCTGTTTTTTTTACAAAGACAACATTTCACTGCTTGAAAAAATCGGTTGCAGGATTGAATATTTTTCGCCCCTTTATGACGAAAGTGTTCCCGAAAATGCAGACGGTCTTATTCTCTGCGGAGGTTATCCCGAACTTTATGCGGAACGTCTTTCAGAAAATATTTCAATGTCCGAATCTGTAAAAAGTCTTGTTAACGGCGGTATACCTGTAATTGCGGAATGCGGGGGGTTCATGTATCTGCATAGATGCATGGAGGACGGCGGTAAAGTTTATAAGATGTCGGGTGTGTTTGAATCTTCTGTCTACAGGACGGACAGGCTTCGAAGATTCGGCTATATTACGCTTGAATCGGAGAACGACAGTCTGCTTTTTAAAAAGGGTGATAAAATTAATGCACATGAGTTTCATTACTGGGACAGTACGGACTGCGGAAAAAGTCTGACCGCCTTAAAGTATGACGGAAGGTCATGGAAATGCTGTAAGTGCAGTGAAAGTATGTATGCAGGATTTCCGCATATTCACTTTTATTCGTACATAAAAATTGCAGAACGCTTTGCTTTGGCGTGTGCGGAATACGGAGGTAAAAAATGGACAGAATAAGCAGAATAAAGCCGTCGGACAGGCTGTCAGCGGTTTCGGCAAAAAAACAGTGGAACAGCATAGCGAAGCCTCTCGGCAGTTTCGGACTTCTTGAGGAGTTTATTGAAAAGATTGCATCGGTGCAGGGAACTAAGGATATTGATATTTCAAAGAGGGCTGTTGCGGTAATGTGTGCGGACAACGGCGTTGTGTGCGAAGGTGTTACGCAGACGGGAAGTGAAGTTACAGCTTTGAGTGCGGTTGCTATTGCCGAGGGGCGTTCCAATATAAACGCTCTTGCGGACACTTACTGTGCGGACGTTATATCAATAGATATAGGAATAAACCGTGATGTTGAGTGTGAAAAGCTTGTAAATAAAAAGATTGCATACGGTACAAGGAATATAGCGGTTTCTCCTGCAATGACCATGAATCAGGCGGAAAGAGCTGTCTGTGTCGGCATGGACGTTGTCCGTGACCTGAAAAACCGTGGATTTAATATTATCGTTACAGGCGAAATGGGTATAGGAAACACAACGACGGCAAGTGCGGTTTCGTCAGTACTTCTTGATATGCCCGTTGAAGAAGTTACGGGACGCGGAGCAGGTCTGACGGCTGATGGTCTTGAAAGAAAAATTTCCGCAATAAAACGTGCGGTTGCATTTAACAAGCCCGACAGGGATAAGCCTCTTGAAGTACTTGCAAAAGTCGGAGGATTTGACATTGCAGGAATGACGGGTCTTTTTCTCGGCGGAGCATTTTACCGAATACCGATAATAATAGACGGTGTTATTTCGTCTGCTGCCGCTGCAATTGCTTACAAAATAAATCCGTTGTGTGCGGAATATATGCTTGCCGGACACGTTTCCGAAGAACCTGCGGGAATCAGGCTTCTTGAACTCATGGGTCTGAAAGCGGTCATAAATGCAGGTCTGCGACTTGGTGAGGGGACGGGCGGAATAATGCTTCTTCCTATTCTGGACGGTGCGTTGTCGCTTTACAGGAACGCCCATAGGTTTGATGAAATAGGGATGGAGAGGTATGTGGAACTGAAATGATTACACTTATAACAGGTGGTTCAAAGTGCGGAAAATCTTCACTTGCGGAGAAAATAACGTGTAATTTTTCGGGAAGAAAATTCTATATTGCAACCATGAGACCGTGTGGTGAAGAAGCTTTTTCTGCTATTGAGAGACACCGTAAAATGCGGTTTGGAAAAGGTTTTGAGACTATAGAAAAGTATACTGATTTAGGTGAAATAGTTCTACCCGAAAAAAGTGCGGTTCTTATTGAATGTATGGGGAATCTTTGTGCAAACGAGATGTTTTCGGACGGTAAAATAATAAATCCCGTTGACAAAATTTTAAACGATATTCAATATCTTGCCGATATTACGGAATATCTTACAATTGTTACGAATGAAGTCGGAAACGACGGTTTTTCCTATGAAAGCGGTACGGAAGAATATATTGCCCGTATTAATGAAATCAACCGTAAAATTGCACTGTCTGCTGATAATGTCATTGAGTGCGTTTACGGAATACCTGTTGTTATGAGAGGAGAATTATATTGCTGAAATCACTTTTTTCTGCTTTTCTTATGTATTCACGCATACCGATGCCGAAAGTTGAATGGAAAGAGGAAAATCGCCGTTATTCCCTTTGTTTTTTTTCGATGATAGGTGCGGTTACGGGCGGACTTTTTTTATTATGGCGACTGCTTTGTATAAAACTCGGATTCAATTCTCTGCTTTACGGTGCGGTATCTGTTTTAATACCGATAATCGTCACGGGCGGTATTCACATAGACGGTTTCTGTGATGTTATTGATGCCAAATCTTCTTACGGCGACAGGGAAAAACGTCTTGAAATAATGAAAGATTCACATATAGGTGCATTTGCGGTGCTTAACCTCTGTATGTACATGATTGTTCAGACAGCCTTGTTTGCACAGGTAAACAATCGCAAAACCGCTGTTATTGTTGCACTGGGATTTGTGTTGTCGAGGTCAATGAGCGGATTTTCCGCTGTTACTTTCAAATCTGCAAAAACGGAAGGAAGTCTGCAAAGTTTCGTAAAATCCGCACATAAAAAAATAACGGTTTCGGTTACAGCAGTTTCCGCACTTCTTTGTTTCTGCGGAATGATTTTGACTGACCGTTTTTCAGGAATTGTAAGCACAGTTACGGCTTTATGTGTAATGCTTTATTACAGGAAATTTTCTTATAAGACTTTCGGCGGAATTACGGGTGACTTGTGTGGCTGGTTTTTGCAGGTATGTGAAATATCGGTGCTTGCTTCGGCTGTGGTTTCGGATTCTTTGAGGGAGGTGTTGATGAGGTGAGACTGATTACAGGCGGAGCATTTTCGGGTAAGACTGAATTTGCCATTGCAGAGTTTGGTGTACATGACATTAAAAACGGGGCGGAATGTAATATATCAGAAATTTTTACTGCTGAATGTATAAAGAATTATCACATTTTTGTGAGAAGATTAATTGAGGAAAATACCGACCCCGTTGAATTTACTTTGAAACTCTGTTCGGAAAACAGTGATATTATAGTTATCATGAATGAAATAGGTTGCGGAATAGTACCGATTGAAAAAAGTGAAAGGATATGGCGAGAGAAGTGCGGAAAGTGCGGATGTATCATTGCGGAGAAATCCGCTGTTGTTGTGAGGGTGATATGCGGAATAGGTACATATTTGAAAGGCGTTAAGATATGATAATTAACTTTATACGTCACGGAAAAACGGACGGAAACCTTGAAAAGAGGTATATAGGCAGAACCGACGAGCCGTTGTGTGCGGAGGGAATTGAAGATATCAGAAGAAATAAATATCCGTCCTGTGATATAGTTATTTCAAGTCCGATGAAACGTTGTATTCAGACGGCAGATATTATTTATCCCGACAAGAAAATTATCATATTTGATGATTTGCGTGAGTGTGATTTCGGGGACTTTGAGGGTAAAAATTATGTTGAACTTTCAGATAATCCCGATTATCAGAAGTGGATTGACAGCAACGGTACGGACACTTTTCCGAACGGTGAAAATCCGTATGATTTTCGTAAGAGATGTACGGAAACTTTTCTGAAAGCCGTCAGAATATACAGCGATAAAAATTTAACGTTTGTCGTTCATGGCGGTACGATTATGTCGGTAATGGAAAAATTTGCAGTTCCGAAAAGAGACTATTACGGCTGGCAGGTTAAAAACGGTCACGGTTTTGTCAGCGTATACAGTGAAGAAAAAATAGCCGTACAGGAGGAAATATGAAGAATATTATTTTAATTTTACCGCTTGTTGTCGGTTTTTTTATTGACTGTCTGCTGGGTGACCCCTATAAACTTCCCCACCCGATAAGAGCAATAGGCAGACTTATTTCATTTACGGAAAAAAAAGTAAGGAAAATTATACCTGATAAACTGCGTCTGGGCGGTGTTATTCTTGCTCTGACGGTTATTTTGTTTTCTGTCGGAATACCGCTTGTGATTCTTACAGCGTGCTATAAAGTAAACGCATGGCTCGGAATTGTTGCGGAGGGGATAATGTGTTATTACATGATTGCACCGAAATGTCTGAAAACTGAAAGTATGAAAGTTTACCGTGCCGTAAAAGAGGGCGATACGGAAAAGGCACGTTATGCGGTTTCAATGATAGTCGGACGTGATACGGACGTACTTGACGAAAAAGGAATTATAAAAGCAACGGTTGAAACGGTCGCCGAAAATACTTCCGATGGGGTGACAGCACCGATAATTTATATGTCACTGTTCGGAGCGGTAGGCGGATTTTTCTATAAATCGGTTAATACTATGGATTCTATGATTGGATATAAAAATGAAAAATATGCCGATATAGGACGTTTTTCCGCTAAACTTGACGACGTTCTGAATTTTCTGCCGTCAAGAATTACAGCGGTTATTATGATTATTTCGTCTTATATACTTGGTTTCAACGGAAAGAATGCCTATAGAATATGGAGGCGTGACAAACTTAAACACGCAAGTCCAAATTCTGCACAGACCGAATCTGTTTGTGCGGGTTCGCTTGACGTACAGCTTGCAGGTGACGCTTATTATTTCGGTGAACTTTATAAAAAGCAGTTCATAGGCGACGACGTCCGACCGATTGAAAATGAAGATATACGCCGTGTAAATAAGTTAATGTATATGTCATCTGTGATTGTGCTTATGCTCGGCATAGCTTTCAGGATAACGGTTTTAGGAGGGATATTCAGATGACGGAAAAACACGGTGGAAACGTATATAAATACAAAAATTATCTCGATTTTTCGGCAAATATCAATCCTCTCGGAACACCTGAAAGTGTGCGGAATGCCGTTATTGAATCGGCTGATTCATGCGGAATATATCCCGACCCTTTCTGCACCGAACTTGTCGGAAAAATTTCAGACTATGAAAAAATAAAAACGTCTCATATTGTGTGCGGTAACGGTGCGGACGACCTTATATACAGAATTGTTTCTGCCCTCAGACCCCAAAACGCCGTTATCTGTTCGCCGTCTTTTACGGAGTACGGAAAGGCTCTCAAAGAAAACAACTGCGGTATCACGGAGTATATTTTGTCGGAAAAGGACGGTTTTAATATTACTTCGGATTTTATTGATTATCTTAATAATGATACGGACATTGTTTTTCTGTGCAATCCGAATAATCCGACGGGAAAAACTGTGAATATTGATTTGTTTGGAAATATAGCGGAAAAATGTCTTGAAAACGATATTGTCCTTGTATGCGACGAGTGTTTTATGGACTTTGTATGTGAGGGAAAAAATAAAAGTTCACGTAATTTTCTTAACGGAAAAATGATTATACTTAAAGCGTTTACAAAAATATACGCTATGGCTGGTTTAAGGCTTGGTTACGCTGTTTTCGGGAGTGACGAACTTGCCGAAAAAGTACGCAGTAACGGTCAGTACTGGAGTGTTTCCGTACCTGCACAGCTTGGCGGAATCGTTGCACTTGACGAAAAAGACTATTTATTGACTACAGTTGAATTTGTAAGAAAAGAACGTGAGTTTTTAACGGCGGAGTTGTCAGGCATGGGACTGAAAGTGTTTGAATCGGAAGCGAATTTTATTTTTTTCAGGAGCGGTTTACCGCTTGACGTACTTCTTGAAAAGGAGAAAATTCTTATAAGAAACTGCGGTAACTACAGCGGTCTCGGAAACGGTTTTTTCAGGATTGCCGTGAGGACGCATGAGGAAAATATTATTTTTGTTTCAGCAGTGAGGAGGATTCTGAATGGCTAAATCTATAATGGTTCAGGGGACGATGTCTAACGTCGGAAAAAGTTTTATTGTCGCAGGACTTTGCAGGATATTCAGACAGGACGGCTATAAATGCGTTCCGTTCAAATCACAGAATATGGCTTTAAATTCGTACATAACGAGGGACGGCAGTGAGATTGGAAGGGCACAGGCAATGCAGGCGGAATCGGCAGGAGTTGAACCGTCACCGCTGATGAATCCGATTCTTCTGAAACCTACAACCGATGTTGGTTCGCAGGTTATAGTGAACGGTAGACCAATCGGAAATATGAGTGCAAGGGAATATTTCAGAAGAAAGAAAGAGTTTGTACCCGATATTATAAGAGCTTACGATGAACTTTCCGCAAATAATGACATAGTAGTGATAGAGGGTGCGGGAAGTCCCGTTGAACTGAATCTTAAAAACGATGATATTGTAAATATGGGTATGGCAAAGCTCGCAAAATCGCCCGTACTGCTTGTCGGCGATATTGACAGGGGCGGTATTTTTGCACAACTTATCGGTACTCTTAATCTTCTTGAACCTGACGAACGTGATTTGGTAAAAGGTCTTGTGGTGAACAAGTTCAGAGGGGACAGGACCTTGTTTAACAGCGGTGCGGATATTCTCCGTCAGCGTGGAAATAAAACCGTACTCGGTGTAGTTCCGTATATTCAATGTGATATTGAAGATGAGGACAGTCTTTCTGATAAGCTTGAAAACAGAAGTGACGGAATTATTGACATTGCAGTTATAAGGCTTCCGAGAATATCGAATTTCACTGATTTCGACGTGTTTTCACAATATGATGGTGTAAGCGTCCGTTATGTGACAAAGTACACAGAGCTTGAAAGTGCCGACATGATAATAATTCCGGGAACTAAAAGCACAATTTCCGATATGAAGTGGCTGAGGGAAAGTGGTATTGAAACAATGATAAAAAAGCGTGTAAATAATGGCGTTCCCGTTTTTGCGGTATGCGGAGGTTATCAGATGCTCGGCAGAAAAATTTCAGACCCTTTTGAAACAGAAAACGGCGGAAGTATTGATGGAATGAATCTGCTTGAATGTGAAACAACTTTCGTCGGCGAAAAGAATCAGTTTCGGACAAACGGAAAGTTTCTTGATATTGAGGGATTTTTTTCGTGCCTGTCGGGTGCGGAGTTTTCGGGATACGAGATACACATGGGAGTTACAGAGAACAGCGGAAAAAAGCTGACTTCCTGCGGAGGTTCATATAAAAATAACGTGTACGGCTGTTACGTTCACGGAATTTTCGACAGTCCCGAAGTGTCGGAAAGAATAGTACACAGACTTTTTGAGGCAAAGGGAATAAGCTACATTGGCGGAGAGACAGACCGTCATGCATATAAGGAAAGGCAGTTTGATATGCTCGCCGACGGTGTCCGTAAAAATATAAATATGGATTTACTTTACAGAATTATTGAGAACGGAGTGGAATAGTTTGGAACTTGAATACGTATTGCCCGAGGAAATCGAAAAGAGAAGCATGGAGATAATTGAAAGGGAACTCGGCGACAGAAAACTTGCGGACGATATAAAGCCCGTTGTTATGAGGGCGATTCATACGACGGCTGACTTTGATTATTATTATAATATGTGTTTTTCGGAAAACGTTATCGAACACGCAGTAAACATTCTGAAAAGAGGTGCGGTAATTGTCACCGATACAAATATGGCAAAGTCGGGGATAAACAAAAAGGCACTTGAAAGACTCGGCTGTTCGGCGGTATGCTTTATGGCGGACAGTGACGTTGCCGAACGTGCCAAAATAAACGGAACAACAAGAGCGATTGCTTCCGTTGACAAAGCGTCCGAACTGAAAAAACCCGTTATATATGCAGTCGGAAATGCCCCCACCGCCCTTATCAGACTTTGTGAACATATCAAAAACGGTACTTTCATTCCCGAACTCGTAATAGGTGTACCCGTTGGATTTGTGAATGTTGTGCAGTCAAAGGAAATGATAATGCGGACGGGTGTACCGTATATAGTCGCAAGAGGACGCAAAGGCGGAAGCAACGTTGCGGCGGCAATATGCAATGCTTTGCTTTATATGACAAAATAAGCAAAAAAAGTATATAAAGTTAAGTTAAACTGATTGATTTTACAAAATTACAGAAATACTTGAAATTGTCTGTAAATAATGCTATAATGATTATGTAGTACTACAGATTTCATAAAATTAAATAAGCAGTCCGGTGCTTCTGTCTGCTTTTTGCAGAGTCAGAAGGTAAAAGGGAAACAGGTGCGAATCCTGTACGAACCCGTCACTGTGATTGGGGAGTATACGGCTTTTTGCTGTGATTTTTCATGGTGAAGTCACTGACTTTCAGTCGGGAAGGCTTGCCGTATGCGATGAACCTTGAGTCAGGAAACCTGCCGGAATGTTGGTACGGAAAATATTATTATTTTCAGGTCACGAGGTATTGATTGTACTGTTTTTCAGGCTGTGTTTTACGCACGGTCTGCTTTGCAATGCTTTCTGCCGTGTGCGGAAAGCTTTTTTGACAATATGATTAATTACCTTTTTGTATAACGGAAAGGATTGAATCATTAAAATGAAAAAATTAACTTTTATACTCTGTCTTGCTATGGCAGGTACATTATTTACGGCTTGCGGAGATGATAACAGCAGTTCGTCAGTTTCCGAGAGTAGTTCGGTTTCTGAATCATCAGTTTCCGAAACTGAAACAGAAGCGGAAAAATCTGAAGTAACCGAAGCTGAAACATCTGAAGAATCCGAAACAGAATCAGAAACGGAAGTTTCCGAAGAACCAGTGGAGGAAGAAGCAGACGAAGAAGAAAATTATGACACGGGTGATGCTTCACTTGACAATGTAAGAAATCAGGACGAAATCGGTGACAATGAATTGCTTGTTGTAAGTTTCGGTACAAGCTTCAACGACAGCCGTCGTCTCACTATCGGAGCAATCGAGGACGCACTTGAAAAGGCTCTTCCCGATTATTCCGTAAGGCGTGGTTTTACTTCAAATATAATTATTGACCATGTTCAGAGACGTGACGGTATTCTTATTGACGACGTAAAAGCATCTCTTGACAGGGCAGTTGCGAATGAAGTAAAGAATCTTGTCGTACAGCCCACACATCTTATGGACGGTCTTGAATACAACGACATTATTGATGAAGTCGCACAGTATTCAGACGCTTTTGAAAATGTTGTTTTCGGTGAACCACTTCTCACAAGTGACGAAGATTTCAGGCGTGTTGAGCAGGCAATAGTTGACTGGACTGCCGAGTATGACGACGGAAAGACGGCTGTATGTTTTATGGGACACGGTACGGAGGCAGAGTCAAACGGCGTTTATCAGAAAATGCAGGACTTGCTTATTGCCGACGGTTACGAAAACTATTTTATCGGAACGGTTGAAGCAGAACCGTCGCTTGATACTATTCTTGAAATGGTAAAAGCAGGTGAATATGAGAGAGTTGTTCTTGAACCGCTTATGGTGGTCTGCGGTGACCATGCAAACAACGATATGGCAGGCGATGACGAAAATTCATGGAAGTCTGTTTTTGAGGCGGAGGGTTATAAAGTGGAGTGTCTTTTGAGGGGACTCGGTGAGAATGAATCTATAAGACAGATTTATATTGACCATGCAAAGTCCGCTCTTGATTCGATAAAATAATAAAAATATCAGCGGAGGGGAAAAGACTTTTCCGCTGTTCTGATGTGAGGTATAGTTATGAAAAAGATTTTATTATTATGCACGCTTTGTGTATTTGCGACAGCATTTGTATCATGTTCGGGGAATGAAAGTCCGTCGTCAGTTTCGTCGGAAGTTGCAGAAACAACGGAAGAAAGCAAGGCTGATTCGCAGGACGGAACAGTCGCACCCGTTGAAGTTGTTGAAGAGGGAATGACTCCTGTTTATGCAGACGAAATAAAAGACGGCGTTTATCCTGTTGAAGTGAGTTCAAGTTCTTCAATGTTCAAGATAACGGAGTGCGAGCTTACTGTAAAGGACGGCGAGATGTCAGCCGTAATGACAATGGGCGGAACAGGTTACAGGTATCTTTTTATGGGAAAGGGTACACAGGCAGAAACGGCAGACGAAAGTGAATATATACCTTTTGAGGAAACAGACGGCGTTCATAAGTTTACAGTACCCGTTGAGGCACTTGATATGGGAATAGACTGCTCGGCATTCAGCGATAGAAAAGAAACTTGGTATGACCGCACAATACTTTTCCGTGCTGATTCACTGCCGTCGGACGTTTTTGAAAACGCTGTAGTCCCCGAACTTGAAGAGGGTGAATATACCGTTGAAGTATCGATTGAGGGAGGTTCGGGAAAGGCAAGCATAAATTCTCCCGCAAAACTTACAGTTACCGACGAAAGCATCACAGCCGAAATAGTTTGGAACAGCAATAATTATGACTATATGGTTGTTGACGGTGAAAAATATATGCCTGTTTCAACAGACGAATTTTCAGTATTTGAAATACCGGTAACTGTTTTTGACAGAAAAATGTCTGTTTCTGCTGACACTACCGCTATGAGTACTCCTCATGAAATAGAATATACACTTTATTTTGATTCGTCCACGATTGTAAAATGATGAAATTTAAACTTATAATTCCGCTTATAATATTTAACGTTCTGTTCTGTTCGTGCGGTAAGGAGACAGCCGATAAAACCGTACATTCGGCAAATAAGATGCATCTTGAATATGCAGAACAGTTTTCCGTCTACGCCCTTGACGACGGAAGCTATGAAATAAATATAGCCGACGGACAAAAGTTTCTGCTTGTTCCCGAGGGGGTAACCGAACCGCAGACAGATAGCAATATTACCGTAATTAGTCAGCCTTTGGAGAATCTTTATGTTTCCGCATCATCGTCAATGGATTTATTCGACGGAATAGGTGTGCTTGATGAAGTTAAAATGACTTCTACAAAGCTTAACGACTGGAGTTTACCGTCTGTCCGCAATGCACTTGAAAGCGGAAAAATGACATATATCGGCAAATACAGTACTCCCGACTATGAAACCTTAATTTCAGAAAACTGCGGATTCGCTCTTGAATCGACAATGATTTATCACAGTCCCGAAACAAAGGAACAGATTGAAAGCCTCGGTATACCCGTAATGGTTGAGCGTTCAAGCTATGAGTCCCACCCTCTCGGGCGACTTGAATGGATAAAGCTTTACGGTCTTATTATGGGACGTGAAAAAGAAGCGGAGGATTTTTTCAATGAGAAAATGAAGATTTTCGGTGAGGTGTCGGAGGATACCGATATTCCCGAAAACGAACGCAGAACGGTTGCTTTTTTCTATATAACGGCAAACGGTTATGCGAACGTCCGCAAGCCTGATGACTACATTTCAAAAATGATAGAACTTGCGGGCGGTCGTTATATTTTTACCGCCGATGACCTGAATACCGAAGAAAATGCACTTTCAACTATGAATATGGATATGGAGTCTTTTTACCGAAAAGCAAGAGACGCAGACTTCATAATTTATAACAGTACGATTGATGGTGAACTTGAAAATATTTCACAGCTTATTGAAAAGAATGAATTACTTTCCGATTTTAAAGCCATAAAGAATAATAATGTCTGGTGTACGGAAAAAAATACATTCCAGCAGACAACGGGAGTTTCCGAAATGATACATGACATTCACCTGATAGTTACCGAACAGACCGACGGTGCAGAACAGCTTGAATTTCTGCACAGGCTTGACTGAACGGAGGAAATATGAAGAAAAAATCACGTTATTTCACAGGTTTTCTTATTCTGTTTACTTTTATGTGCATACTGTTTTTTGTAAACCTTATATTCGGAAGTGTTAAGTTTTCGTTC
The DNA here is from genome assembly GCA_002362175.1 of Ruminococcus sp. UBA3280. Lineage (GTDB taxonomy): Bacteria > Bacillota > Clostridia > Oscillospirales > Ruminococcaceae > Ruminococcus. Next base: position 6,116 of record DETU01000027.1, on the reverse strand, counting down.
AGTGAAATTATCAATATACTTTTCGGAAGCAGTGGCGATATTTCCGCACATAATATAATCTTCAGAATAAGGCTGCCGAGAATTACGGCGGCTCTTGTTCTTGGCGGAGCATTGTCGGTGTCGGGATTTTTACTGCAGACTTTTTTCGCCAATCCCATTGCAAGTCCATTTATTCTCGGGATTTCGTCAGGTGCAAAACTTACTACTGCGATAGTTATGATATTTTTTCTGAGCAGGGGAATTGTTCTTGATTCGGTATCACTTGTAATTTCGGCATTTGTCGGTTCTATGGTATCAATGGGATTTATCCTGCTTATTTCAGGCAGGGTAAAAAAGATGTCTGTTCTGATAATAAGCGGCGTTATGATTGGCAACATATGTTCTGCAATTACCGATATTATTGTGACTTTTGCGGACGATTCAAATATTGTGAATCTTCATAACTGGTCTATGGGAACTTTTTCGGGAACTGACTGGAATGACATAAAAGTAATTGCCGTTATATTGTCTTTTTCACTTGTATGTGCATTTCTTTTGTCAAAACCTATGGGGGCGTATCAGCTGGGAGAGGGTTACGCTGTAAATATGGGTGTGAACATAAAGCTTTTCCGTGCGGAACTTATTCTGTTGTCAAGCCTGATGTCTGCCTGTGTGACGGCTTTTGCGGGACCTGTTTCATTTGTGGGGATAGCTGTACCGCATCTTGTAAAAAGTCTTTTCGGAACGGCAAAACCGATAATTATAATTCCTGCCTCATTTATGGGCGGAGCGGTTTTCTGTCTTTTCTGCGACCTGATGGCAAGGACGATTTTTTCACCTGTGGAATTGAGTATAAGTTCAGTTACGGCGGTATTTGGTGTACCTGTTGTTATGTGGATAATGCTAAAAAAACAGCGGAGGAAAGTATGAAATGAAAGGAAATGTAATCAGTGCGGAAAATCTTTCTGTAGGCTACGGAAAGAAGATAGTAGTCGGCAATATCGACTTTCAGGTAAATCACGGTGAGATACTTACTCTTATAGGTGCTAACGGCTCGGGAAAATCTACAATACTTAAAAGCATATTGCTACAGCTTGAAAGCATTGACGGGGTAGTATTTATAAACGGAAAGAATATCCGTAAAATGAGCGGTAATGAAGTTGCAAGGAGTATGTCTGCCGTGATGACTGAACGGATTGAACCTGAACTCATGACCTGCGGTGACGTGATTGAGTCGGGGCGTTATCCTTATACAAACAGATTCGGAGTACTTTCAGCGGACGACAAGGAAAAGGTCAGTGAGGCAATGAAGCTTGTTGGTGTTGAACCGCTGAAATATATCGATTTCAACTGCATAAGCGACGGTCAGCGACAGCGTGTTATGCTTGCAAGGGCTATATGTCAGGAACCCGAAATAATCATACTTGACGAACCGACCTCTTTTCTTGATATACATCATAAGCTTGAACTTCTCAATATACTGAAAAAACTTGTGAAAGAAAAAAATCTTGCAGTTATAATGTCGCTTCACGAACTTGATTTGGCACAGAAAGTTTCCGACAGAATTATGTGTATAAACAACGGTAAGGCGGAACGTACAGGCACTCCCGATGAAATTTTTTACAGCGACTATATCAGCAGTCTTTATGATATGGAGAAGAAAAGTTTTAACAATTACTACTGTTCGGCGGAACTGAAACGTCCTCAGGGAAATCCGCAGATATTTGTTATATCGGGAGGCGGTGATGGCATACCGTTTTACAGACGTTTACAGCGTATGGGAATACCTTTTTCCGCAGGTGTTGTCCATGAAAATGATATTGAATATCCTGTGTTGATGTCTCTTGCCACGGAAATTGTGGTTGAAAAGGCTTTTGAACCTGTCAGCGACCTGTCTGTAAATAAAGCACTTTTAATAATGAAAAAATGTTCTGCTGTTGTAAATACCTGTAATAAATGGGGAAGCATGAACAGTGGTAATTATGTTTTACTTGAAAACGCCGAAAATCTCGGACTTCTTATTCAGCCTGATGATTTTCATACATTTTTGAATCTTAACAGATAACATTCAATTTAAAAACGGAGGTTTATACCTCCGTTTTTTTACTTCTTTGTGTCGATTTGATTCACAAAATCTTGTATTTTTCTACAATATTTTGTAATTTACAATATACAAAAAACCGCTGTAAATCGAATTTTTCCGAAATACAGCGGTTTTTGTCATGGTGCGGATAACAGGAGTTGAACCTGCACCGAGTTGCCCCGACTGGCACCTGAAGCCAGCGCGT
>DETU01000027.1:0-3519 GCA_002362175.1 Ruminococcus sp. UBA3280 | reverse complement strand
TGCCTATTCCGCCATATCCGCATAAACAAAATTTTAAATTGTCTCACATTCAACTTTTAATATTATATCACATTATCATAAATTTGTCAAGTGTTTTCTGAAAGTTTTTCAGAAAAAAGGGACGGAAATTTTTGTCCGTCCCGTAATATTATGTACTATACTTCTTCGTATGCATATCCGTCCTCATCATAAACAAGGGAATCACAACCACAATCCCAACTTTCATAGTCGTCATCTGCATCTTCGTAAGCTTCTTCAATATCATTAATGAAATAGTTGTAAACTTCTTCAAATTCGTTGTCATCGTCAATGGAAGCAAGAACTTCTTCACCGTTTTCATCAATTACCTTTAAAATAATGAGTTCAAGATTTGTGTTGAGAAAATTTTCGTCTTCAATAGCGGGGAGCATGGCAAAGTACTGTTCACCGTTGAGTTCAACAGCGTCAACGAGTTCAAAATTTCTTTTATTGCCATGCTCGTCGATAAGTTCAAAGAGTTCGGGTGTAAATTCATTCATTTCAGACATAATAAATCTCCAATCCGGCGTAAGCCTTATAATATAAATATTATACACTATGTACGATAAAATTTCAAGTGGAAATATGAGGTGTGCTGCTGTTTGTGCATAGTGCATTACGGTTATGACTTTTTGTTGTGTATATTGCTGAAATATACTAAAAAACATAACTTTCTTTAAAATTACTGTTGACAAATTACAAAAAGTGTGGTATTATAAATACAACGAAAGGGAAACAGTTAAAGAGTTCCCAAAGCTGAATTTACTTGGTTTGAGGGTTTTCCTCAATGTGAATTAGTTAAAGCGGAAAGGTGAGTGAGTCCGATGGAGTGTAATGAAGAACAGCAGCGTGAAGCCGGCGGGCTTACGGAATGGTTGGATTGATACAGTGGGGAATATAGGCTTTTGAGCTTGTTCCGGTTAGTGAAGGTTAAAAGGTATAATTTTCAATCATAAAGTGGACGTATTGCTGATTTGGAAACGGCTTCATATCTAAAAATATTTTGAGATACAGGATTATCTGAAATTCCGACAATGAGTCTTTAGATATATTAGCTGAAATCTTTATAGTAAGGATTGATTCCAATGAGAAACGAAATTCTCTTTTAAGTTCACAGCGATAAAGTGAATATATTTTATATTCGGATATAGTGCTATTCGGATAATAATTATTAAAAGGTGATACAGATGAAGAGTGAGTATTCTGCTTAATAACTGCGAAAGAATGTGATTCTATGGTAAAGTTCGGGTATATTATCAAAAAATAATTTTGAAAGGACTGATACCAAAGGGTAATTCGGCGGAGCAATGAAAGTTGCTCAGATACAATTGAATAAAACAAAGACCTCAGCTTGTTCGTGAATTATGTGGCTGAGGTTTTTTGTGTTTTATTTGTTTTCGGTAATTTTTCTGCGGTAAATATACGCTGACTGTTCTTGTTTGTTGTCACCGAAATTATAGTAGACGTGACCTTTCAGAGCGTCGGGAAGATACTGCTGTTTTACGTAATGATTGGGAAAATCGTGCGGATAAAGATAATTCTGACCTGAAACGGCTGCACCTTTCCCGTCAAAATGGCAATTTTGTAAATGACGTGGAAAATCAAGTGAATCGCAGTTTTTGAGGTCGTCAATGGCGGAGTTTATGGCAGTGTATGCACTGTTGGACTTCGGAGAGGTTGCAAGCAGAATTATTGCCTCCGCTATTGGCAGACGTGCTTCGGGAAGTCCCAACTGCAACGCCGAATCCACACAGGCTTTTGTAATTACAATTGCCTGCGGATAGGCAAGTCCCACATCTTCGGAGGCAATGCAGAGCAAACGTCTGCAAAGCGGAACAATGTCACCCGTTTCAATCATACGTGCGGCATAATGAAGTGCGGCATTTTCGTCCGAACCTCTTACAGACTTATGAAATGCAGAAAGAATGTCGAAATGCTGGTCGCCGTCACGGTCATACCGCATATTGCTTTTCTGTGCGATAATTTTAAGGGAATCGGGAGTAATTGTCACCTTGCCGTCGGAAACGTCACCGCAAATAATGACAAGTTCCGCAGTGTTCATTGCTTTGCGAACATCACCACCGCAGTTGTATGCAATAATTTCAAGTATTTCGTCATCAAAGATAATTTGAGTCTGATTTTCCTCTGCAATAATCTTAAACGCACGTTTTATTGCAGGGATAAGCTGTTGGGCGGTAACGGGCTTGAACTCAAAAACCGTACATCTGCTTATAATTGCGTTGTATACTGCAAAATACGGATTTTCTGTAGTTGATGCAATAAGTGTTATATCGCCGTTTTCTATGTATTCAAGCAGGGACTGCTGTTGCTTTTTGTTTAAATACTGAATTTCGTCGAGATAAAGCAATATTCCGTTTTCAGAACCGAAAGTCCCTATATCAGCGATAACGTCCTTTATGTCGGAAACAGATGCGGTCGTGCCGTTCAGACGGCGGAGAGTCATTCCGCAGTTTTCGGCTATTATACGGGCAATGGTAGTCTTTCCGACACCCGACGTTCCGTAAAAAATCATATTAGGGACTTTTCCGCTTTCTATGATACGGCGTAAAGGTTTACCGTCGGCTAAAATATGCTCCTGACCTACAACGTCGTCAAGGGTTTTCGGACGGATTCTGTCGGCTAATGGTGAGGACATGGCTAATTCTCCTTTGATAATATTAATTATAATTTGTTTATTTCTTTTGTCCTGCAATTATTACGTGATTGCTCATATCAATAATGGATTTATTTGAACAAACCGATAAATGATAATTAAACCATATTTTAAATTGTTCATCATTCCACTGGTCTGCTTTTTCATGAAATAATGGTAATAATCCGTCTTGTGCGAAATGTTCTTTTATTTCCAGTTTATATTTTTTGTATAAATCTTGCATTTCATCATATGATGAATAATATGTATCTGTCCAAAAACATTTAGGGTCATCATGTTTTAATATGCCTGTATCCCTGATTTGATTAAGCAGATTTTTATCTAAATACTGTTCGTCGGACATTACAATCATTTGATTAAGATATAATCTTGGAATATATGATGTAACCATATAACCATCTTTTTTTAAAACTCTTAAAGATTCTTCAAAACATTTTTTTCTTGAGTCCTTATTGGTCAGATGATAGAAAGGTCCCATATTCAAAACAACATCAAATGTTTCATCTGAAAAACAATTCATATCAGTCGCATCTAAAATACTTGTATGTATTGTATAAGGTTTATTTTTTAAATGTTCATTTATATATTTAATGTGTCTTGGTGTTATATCAGTAGCAGTTACTTTATGTCCTTTATCAGCAAGATAAAATGCATATGCACCTGTTCCGGCAGCACAGTCGAGAATATTAAGACTATCTTTAAAAACTTTATCAAACCAATTAACAGTAGTAAGAAATTCAATTCGTCTTGAATTATTGGTTGTAATTCTGTTCTCTTCCTTATAATTTTCGTAGTATTTTATAACTTCATTACTCATAACTATTTAC
>DETU01000070.1 GCA_002362175.1 Ruminococcus sp. UBA3280 | reverse complement strand
GAATACATAGATTCCGACACAGTTATAAATGCTCTCTACAAAAAAGCGACAATTTCAGTTGACGGTATACCACATAAAACAGAATACTATACCAAAAATGGAAACGTTTCCCTTGACGGTCTATCCGTTTCTATCACAACAAACACACAGACACCCGATACCGACGAAAGCGGAAATTACATTGTTTCCTCACAGACCGAAAATATAACTTCAAGCTGTTATGCGGAAATTTCTTCTCTTGCCGAACTTTTTGCAGACGGAAAAACGGCTGTTGTAAATGTACTTCCTTTAGGAGACGACAAACCTCTTGCAACATATGAAATAACCCTTTTCGAAGAACTCGGCGATATAAACAGCGACGGTTTTGTTGATAGCGTTGATGCGGCTTTTGTACTTCATGCATATGCAGATATATCAGCAAACGGAAATATGACGCTTGACGAAAAACAGGTGAAAATATGTGATGTAAACAGGGACGGTCTCGTTGATACCGTTGACGCAGCTGCTATACTTATGTACTATGCACAAATATCTGCCGAAAAAACTCCGATATGGGAAGAAATTGTCCCTGCCCTCGCTTTAAACTGATTTTTTTGAAATTTTTTGATTTTCCTATTGAAATTATTACGAGTTTGTTGTATAATTATATGGTAATATTTTACGTAAACTTTTTTAAGGAGTGTATTTTAAAATGTACAATGATTTAATGGATTCAATCGGCTTTGTGTCAGGTTACGACAGCGAAGTCGGTGAGGCTATGGCTCAGGAACTCGCACGTCAGCAGAGAAATCTTGAACTTATCGCAAGTGAAAACATCGTTTCCCCTGCTGTAATGGCTGCTATGGGTTCTGTTCTCACAAACAAGTACGCTGAAGGTTATCCCGGCAAACGTTATTACGGCGGTTGTCAGTGCGTTGACGTTGTTGAACAGATTGCCATTGAACGTGCAAAAAAGCTTTTCGGTGCTAAATTCGCAAATGTTCAGCCACATTCGGGAGCTCAAGCAAACACTGCCGCATATTTCGCAGTCCTCAAACCCGGTGATACGGTTCTTGGTATGAGTCTCGCAGACGGCGGACATCTTACACACGGTTCACCCGTAAACCTCTCCGGTAAATATTTCAACTTCGTTTCTTACGGTCTTGACGACGAAACAGAAGTTATAAATTATGATACTGTTCAGAAACTCGCAGAAGAACACAGACCTAAGCTTATCGTTGCAGGTGCAAGTGCTTATCCGAGAGCTATAGACTTCAAGAAACTTTCCGAAATTGCAAAGTCCGTTGACGCTCTCCTTATGGTAGACATGGCACACATTGCAGGTCTTGTTGCCGCAGGTGTTCATGAGTCACCTGTTCCTTATGCAGACATCACCACAACTACTACACACAAGACTTTAAGAGGTCCTCGTGGCGGTCTTATCCTCACAAACGACGAAGCTCTTGCCAAGAAGATAAATTCCGCTATATTCCCAGGAACTCAGGGCGGTCCTCTTATGCACACAATTGCTGCAAAGGCTGTATGTTTCGGTGAGGCACTTAAACCGGAATTTAAAGAATATCAGCAGAAAATTGTTGAAAACGCAAAGGCTCTTTCTGAAGGACTTCTCAAGAGAGGTTTCAACCTCGTTTCAGGCGGTACGGACAACCATCTCATGCTCGTTGACCTCCGTCCGTTCAACATCACAGGCAAGGAACTTGAACACCGTCTCGATGAAGTTTACATCACAGTAAACAAGAATGCTATCCACAACGACCCCGAAAAGCCTTTCGTAACAAGCGGTATCAGAATCGGTACACCTGCCGTTACAACAAGAGGTCTCGGCGTTGAGGAAATGGAAAAAATCGCTGAATATATTTACCTCTGTGCTACAGACTTTGAAAACAAGGCTGACGAAATCCGTGCAGGCGTAAATGCTATCTGCGAGAAATTCCCGCTTTACAAGTAATTATCAAATACTATGGGACGGATATTTTTGTCCGTCCCTGTATTTTTATGAGGTGTTATATGGTTACTTCAAAAGGAAAAGAAAGAGTATCCAAAATAAATACATATCTGAACTGTGCGGAAGTTTTTGCATACAGAAGTACTTGTATAAAAAGAAAATATGGTGCGGTTATTGTAAAGAATGATGTTGTTATATCAACAGGTTACAATGGTTCTCCGAGAGGAAAAGAGAATTGTTGCGACAAAGGAGAATGTCCACGGATTGCTCTTGATATGCATCAGGGTGAAGGATATGCAATGTGTAAAGCTGTTCATGCAGAAGCAAATGCATTACTCAACTGTTCAAGAGAACAGACTGTAGGTGCTGACTTATATCTGACAGGTATAAATCCGAAAGATTCTTCAATACATATGGCAAAACCATGTCCACTCTGTGCAAGAATGATTATTCAGGCAGGAATAAAAAATGTTTATCTTCGTCAGGGCGAAAATCCAAATGACTATAAGGTAGTTTCAGCCGATGAACTGAAATGGTTTATATAAAAGAAGAAACATAAAATTATTACAATATAAAGGAGATTGGCATGAAACCGTCCGAAAGAAATGAAATCACAAACAAAGAACTTAAAGAAACGCTTACAGATACCGCTCTCGGAATAATGGTACAGGGTGAAGATTATGAAGAATTAGCCGGTACTACTGTAACATTCGGATACCTTTTTGATATTGACAATCACGGTTTAGAAGCTATGTTCAAGATTATAACTGACAAAACAACTGCGTATTTTGCTGCACAAGGCGAAAAACTTATGCGACTGAATTTCAATGATGAACTGTTTGAAAGTACAATAGAGACGTTCTTAAGTCTCCATGAATAATTATAATGTCGAAACACAAGAAAAAGAAAAAAGTTATTCCTCATAAAAGTTCAGGAATTGTGAAATATGGCTCGGACAAATATACGTTCCTGCAACGGTTCACGGGAGTTCAGCTTTTTTCTGAAACGTCATCTTCCTAAAATATTTGAGGAGTAATTATAATATAATATGAAATGTATAAAATATGATTCCTTTGCGTATGAACTGTGTGATATATTAAGTATATTTATATTTCTTCTGTTCACACTCGTCATGTGTGCTTTTACTGAAAATATCGTTGTATCGGCGATATCTGCATTGATTCCCGCTATAGTAATAAAACTTATATCTGTCTATTTAAAAAAATGGAAAATTGAATATGATGATTCCCGTTTTATAAAATATACTCTTTTCAATGAGCCTATGGAAATCACATTTGACCAAATAACAAATATTTATACTGTTGAGAGGAAATTGAAAATTGTTCATAAATATATCATAATCTCTTTTAAAGACAATCAAATTGAAATAGATATGTCTATAAAAGGTGCGAAAGACTTCTGTCTGTTTCTGAAAGAACGTTTTCCTCATATATTTGCGGAATAAGGAAAACCGAAATATAATAAAAAATGCTGAAAGACGATTTGCCCGATAAAGACAAAAACTTTATAAAGGAGTGAAGTTATGTTTTGAACTGTCAGTTACACTACAATCCGTTTATATTTTATGTGACAAAATCCG
>DETU01000108.1 GCA_002362175.1 Ruminococcus sp. UBA3280 | reverse complement strand
ATATAAATCAGAAGTATATTATTTAAGATTATCTGAAAAAAGTATTTTGTATTTCATGTGATAATTTCAGATTTTAATTGACATTCCCGAAAATTTGCAGTATAATATTAGTAATATTGTTTCTAAAATAAAGAAAGAGGGTATAATAAAATGGCAAATGAAAAAAGTCTGAAAGTTCTTATTGTAGACGATGATAAAAATATATGTGACCTGCTCAGGCTTTATCTCGAAAAAGACGGATATGGTGTGATTCTTTCTCACGACGGTGCAGAAGCCGTTGTAAAATTCAACGCACTCAAACCTGATATTGTCCTGCTTGATATTATGCTTCCGAGCATGGACGGCTGGCAGGTATGCCGTGAAATAAGAAAAAAATCCAATGTACCGATTATAATGATTACCGCCAAGGGTGAAACCATTGATAAAATTATAGGGCTTGACCTCGGAGCTGACGACTATATTGTAAAACCTTTTGATGCAAAGGAAGTAATCGCACGTATAAATGCAGTCACAAGACGTGTAAGCAGTGCAAATCCCGAGCCTGAAATAAAGGAAGTACGTTATGACAAGCTTTCCGTAAACATGACCCGTTATGAACTTAAAGTCAACGGAAAAAGTATTGATACACCTCCGAAAGAGCTTGAACTTCTCTATTATCTTACTTCAAATCCGAACAGAGTTTATACCCGTGACCAGCTTCTTGATGAAGTATGGGGATTTGAATATTATGGAGATTCACGTACAATTGATGTTCATATAAAAAGACTGCGTGAAAAACTTGCCAACGTTTCTGAAAAATGGTCTCTTGAAACCGTATGGGGAGTAGGATATAAATTCAAAGTTGAGGAAGATGAATAATTTCCGAAAGTATAAATCAAACGGGGACTTCATTGTCCCCTGTTTTATTAAACAGAGGTGATTTCTGTTGCAAAGCAAAAACTCATATAACAGACTGTTCCGCTTTTCAATGTTAATGATAATATCAATTATTATTTTAATCGGTGTTATAATTATAAGCGTAAGCTCTTCAATTTACAAGCGTACAGAACTTGATAAGCTGAAAACGGTGGGAAATCTGTTCATAAGCTGTATAAAGGAAGAATATAACAGCACTGGTAGTATAGATAATGATTCGGCTAAAAATTTCCACAGAATATTCATGGAACAGCACAATTTAATGATATACATTTATGACGAAAACGGAAACTGTATATTTTCGGCAGATTCCGACGAAAAAAAGAATATTCCAATTCAGAACAGCATAAAATCCCATATTGACAAAAAAGAATATCTTGACTTTGATTCCGAAGGTATTTCAAAAAATGAACCATATCTGCTTTACGGAAATCAGTTTCAGGTAAAATATACAAATCTGCCATCTGAGAAAATGTATTCGCTGATTTACGGAAGTACACATAATATAAGCCAGTTTACAATGGAAATATTTATGATTTATTTCGTAATTTCAGTAATCAGTGTGATTTTTGTATATCTGATTATGAAAAAAAAGGTCAGGAAATATACTTCATATACAGATGACATGATAAGAATAATAAAACAGTATTCGCAGGGTGACTTTTCTGAAAAAATAGAAACCGATACCGCAGGACTTCTTGCTGAAATGTCAAAATATATAAATACCCTTGCCTCAAACGTCGAAAAAAGCGAGGAAACCAGCAAGACATTTATTGCAAATGTTTCACATGAACTGCGTACACCGATAACAACAATAGGCGGATTTGTGGACGGTATTCTTGATGGAACTATTCCCAAAAGCCAAAGAAATGAATACCTTATTCTTGTTTCAAACGAGATACAGCGTCTGAGTATACTGATAAGTTCAATGCTGAATATGAGCCGTTTTGAATCGGGTACACTCAAACCGAATTTCAAGGAAACAAACCTCACCGACCTCGTTATAAAAACCGTTTTCATGTTTGAAAAGAAGATTGAAGCAAAACATCTTGAAATTGAAGAACTTGACAGCGAAAGACTTGTTGCAGTCGTTGACCCCGACCTCATGCAACAGGTTATATATAACCTTATAGAAAACGCTGTAAAGTTCGTAAACGACGGCGGAAAACTTTCTTTCAGGTTTGAAAAGGAAAACGGTATGTGTATTATAGGCATAAAGAATACGGGCGAAGGTCTGAAGGATTCTGAAATCCCACAGGTATTCGACCGTTTCTATAAAACAGATTCGTCAAGAGGCAAAGACACAACGGGGCTTGGTCTCGGTCTTTCAATTTCAAGAAGAATATTACATATAAACAATGGTCATATAGTTGTAAAAAGTGTATACGGGGAATACACTGAGTTTCAGATACAAGTACCCGAAAAACAGACAAATTTATAAAACAGGATATATGCGAAAGGAGAAAAAATGGACGAAAGAGAAAATTATATTTACCGAAATGAGTCGGAAGAAAACAACGCCTATATTCCGAAACACGAAAAACCTGAACAGGAATATTATCATGAAGAAAAAACATCGGTTTACGATAATTTTATGTACGAATCGTCAGGCTTTGAAGAAAACGAACCTGCCGACCCTCTGCCTCCCGAAAACATAAGGACAAGAAAAAGCACAGGCGGTGAAAAGTTCATTATATTCCTGTTTGTCATGATTATCCTGCTTTCAGTCGCACTTGCCGTATACGGAATAGCAAACGATATATACAGAAGCAACGGTTTTATTGAAAAGCTTAAAACGTCACAGCATATTGTACTTTATCAGCAGACAAAGCCCGAAGGTGCAAACGACCTCAGCAATTTCGTTGACGAAAACGGCAAATACACCATTGAAGGTGCTGCGGCAGCCGTAAGGGATTCTATCGTGGAAATTTATACCTACAGTGATTCTTCACATACTGTTCTCTCGGGAACAGGCTCAGGCGTTGTAATATCAAAAGACGGCTATGTAGTAACTAATGCACACGTTCTTCAGGCTGACGGTTATCACTCAGTCCATACTGCCGACGGCAAAGTATATGATGCCAAAATCATAGGCAGAGACTCAAAGACCGATATTGCCGTTATAAAGGTAAGCAATGCAAGCCTTGTTCCTGCTCTTTTCGGAAACTCGGACGAAGCGATTGTCGGTGAGCAGGTCATTGCAGTCGGAAATCCCGCAGGACTTTCAAACACAGTTACAGACGGTATTATTTCAGCGGTAAACCGTAAAATCCGCAGTGATTCAACGGGATTTGAAATGGACTGTATACAGACAAATGCCGATATAAGTCCCGGAAACTCGGGCGGTGCATTGGTAAATATGTACGGTCAGGTTATCGGAATAACATCATCAAAATATGTAAGTTCAAGCTTTGAGGGTCTCGGCTTTGCCATAACAATAAATGAAGCAATGCCCGTTATTGAGGAACTTATAGACAAAGGCTATATTTCAGGACGTTTCAGAATAGGTATACAGCTTATTGATATGGATTCCCCCGAAAAACGTATACTTATAGAAAACGAAATAGGTTTTGAACTTCCCGATGATTTTGAAGGCGTTTATATAGACGCTGTGAGCGAGGACTGTGATATTGCCAATACCGACCTTAAAGCTGGTGACTTTATCACTGAAATAGACGGTACACCTATTAAAACTTATGATGAACTATATGACGCTATAAGCAGTAAATACGGTGCAGGCGACAAAGTTCCTGCAAAGTGTGCAAACGTAAAAAAGAACGGAAAAGTAACCTATTATGACATAGAATTCAAACTGATGGAAGATACTTCAGGAGATTACTGATTATGAAAAAAATAAAAATCTTACAAATTTTAATTTTTACTGTTGTACTTTTACTAAGTATAATATCATTCTTTGTACTTCCTGACAGTGTAGCAGTACAATGGAATACTGAAGGTGCAAGCAATCATATTCCAAAGGCGATGGCTTTATCATTACCTTTTATCATAAGCTTGTTTGGTATAGCATCGTGGAAATATTCTGCTATGCGATATAATACCAATATTGAAACATCAAAGAAACTACAGACAATTCACTCATTAATATGGGGAATTGTTTCCTGTACAGGCATTATTATAAGTATTATATTTATAGTAATGAACTGAAAATATTTATTCCATATAGTTTTTTGGACGTTTTGAGTTTACTCCCGTAACTCCTCCAGCTCCTCCTGACAGAACAAGCAGGAGGAGCTTTTTTATACCCGTTATCTCTCCGAGAAAAATAACTCCTAATATTGCCATAATCGTATAAATAATAATTCCGCACATAATCCCCTCCGCAATACCACGTTTACGACGGTATTTTCCGCAGAGATAAGTTGCCGAATATGTCCCTGCACAAATCGCAACCGCCGAAAAAACAGCAGATACTTTCATGTCTCCGAGAACATAATACATTATTAATGCCAATAAAACAGCAGATAAAAATATAAACATAATACCTATAAGAACCGATAAGGTTATACTAAGCAGACTGTTTGTCCATACGCTTTTACGGTGACGGTGCATAAAAAAACCTCCGCACAAAAAGAATTGTTCACACAATTCTATGCGGAGGCACATATTATTATTCCTCTTCGGATTTCTTCTTTTTCTTGGATTTCTTTTCAGGCTCGTCCTCAACAACAGCTGCTGAAGCAAGTCCTGAATCCGTTTTCTTTGATGCAGCTGCTTTTGCTGCCTTTACACGTTCCTGAGCGGTAACATTTTCCGTTATAGCCCATGTCTTGATTCTGAGCTTGTGTCTTGCTCCGCCCGTCTCAATAACAACAGTATCGTCACCTGTTGCCACAACAATTCCTACAATTCCACCGCCTGTTACAATTTCGTCGCCTACCTGTAAGCTTTCCTGCATATTCTTGAGTTCCTGTTCACGCTTTTTCTGCGGTCTGATAGCTACAAAATAAAGCAGGACGAACATGATGATAAGCGGAAAAATAAGTGTCCAGAAAACAGAACCCGTACCTGCTGCGGCTGCTGTGTTGGCAGACGTTGCCGCCGCACCTTCTTCACCCTCTGCAAATGCTGTCATAGCAAAAGCAGACGATGAATATAATAAAGCTGATACCGCTGTCAGTAAACCCGTTAATTTTTTCTTCATAATATAAATCTCTCCATTCTGCCGGATATTACGGCGTTCAATTAAATGTAATGAATATTATACCATATTTTTCATTTAATTTCAAGTCATTTGCATTATTTTTCACATAAATACATTCACGACCGTATTTTCGAAAATTACATATATATTTTTCCACAAAATTCCTATATAATTATGCATATCACTGTTTTTTGTGAAAGTTTTGCGAATACTCTTGATTTATTGCAAAAAGGTGGTAAAATATAATTAGCACTCAAACAAAGAGAGTGCTAAAGAATAGATTTTTATTTTATGGGAGGTATATATCATGACTATCAAACCATTACAGGACAGAGTTGTCCTTAAAATGACAGAAGCTGAAGAAACCACTCAGAGTGGCATTATCCTTTCAGGTTCTGCAAAGGAAAAGCCGGAGGTTGCCGAAGTTATTGAGGTAGGTCCGGGAACTTCCGATGTTGTAATGGAAGTTAAGCAGGGAAACAAAGTTCTCATCTCAAAGTACTCGGGTACTAATGTAAAACTTGATGGTGAAGAATACATTATCGTAAAGATGGAAGATATTCTTGCGGTTGTAGAATAATTACGTTTCATTTTTTTAAAAGGAGAATGATTTATTATGGCTAAAGATATTAAATACGGCGAAGATGCAAGAAAAGCACTTCAGGCAGGTATTGACAAACTTGCTGATACAGTAAGAATCACTATGGGACCAAAGGGTAGAAACGTTGTTCTTGATAAGAAATTCGGCGCTCCCCTCATCACAAACGACGGCGTTACAATCGCTAAGGACATTGAACTTGAGGACGCTTTCGAGAATATGGGTGCTCAGCTTGTAAAGGAAGTTGCTACAAAGACAAATGACGCTGCCGGTGACGGTACAACTACAGCAACACTTCTTGCTCAGACAATTGTACGTGAGGGTATGAAGAATATCGCAGCAGGTGCTAACCCTATGATTCTTAAAAAGGGTATCGCAAAGGCTGTTGATACTGCTGTAAAGTCAATCACAGACAACTCAAAGGAAGTTTCGGGAAGTGAAGATATTGCAAGAGTAGGTACTGTTTCTTCTGCTGATGAAAACGTTGGTAAACTCATTGCCGAGGCTATGGAAAAAGTAACCGCTGACGGCGTTATAACTCTCGAAGAAAGCAAGACCGCTGAAACTTATAGTGAAGTTGTTGAGGGTATGCAGTTCGACAGAGGTTATATCTCACCTTACATGGTAACTGATACAGACAAGATGGAAGCTGTTTATGACGACGCTTTTGTTCTTATCACAGACAAGAAAATTTCTTCAATTCAGGAAATTCTTCCGCTCCTTGAACAGATTGTTAAAATGGGCAGAAAACTTGTTATCATCGCTGAGGACGTTGAGGGTGAAGCTCTCACAACTATTATTCTCAATAACCTCCGTGGAACATTCAAGGTTGCTGCTGTAAAAGCTCCCGGATTTGGTGACAGAAGAAAGGAAATGCTTAAGGACATCGCAATTCTTACAGGCGGTGAAGTAATCACTTCTGAACTCGGTCTCGAACTCGCTGACACACAGATTAATCAGCTCGGTCAGGCTAAACAGGTAGTAATTCAGAAAGAAAATACTATCATTGTTGACGGTGCAGGCGATAAGGACGCTATCAAGTCAAGAGTTAATCAGATTCGTGCAGCCATTGAAACAACAACTTCTGATTTCGACAGAGAAAAGCTTCAGGAAAGACTTGCAAAGCTTGCAGGCGGTGTTGCAGTTATCAAGGTTGGTGCTGCTACTGAAATCGAAATGAAAGAAAAGAAACTGCGTATTGAAGATGCTCTTGCTGCTACAAAGGCTGCTGTTGAAGAAGGTATTGTAGCAGGTGGCGGTACTGCTTACATCAACGCTATTCCTGCTGTTGACAAGCTTATCCCCTCTCTTGACGGCGACGAAAAGACAGGTGCTAAGATTATTCTCAAGGCTCTCGAAGCTCCCGTGCGTCAGATTGCTGAAAATGCAGGTCTTGAGGGCAGCGTAATCGTTGACAAAATCAGACGTTCACGCAAGGTTGGTTACGGTTTCGACGCTTACAACGAAACTTACTGCGATATGATTCCCGCAGGTATCGTTGACCCGACTAAAGTAACAAGAAGTGCTTTACAGAACGCCGCTTCTGTCGCTTCAATGGTTCTCACAACTGAAAGCCTTGTTGCTGACATCAAGGAAGATGCTCCTGCTGCTCCTGCAATGCCAGCCGGCGGTATGTATTAATATAAATACGTTCTGAAAAAGTCAGATTATTATAAAGAAATAAAGCCCGAAAGCAATTTAAAAACTGCTTTCGGGTTTAGTTTATTTATTAAGTTACTCATATAAATTTATCCCTTAATTTTAAATTTCCTAAAACGTGAAAAAAATGTACGATTAGAAACACACAGCCTGTAATTGTCAGTATTGTATTATTTCTCCACAGTCCTATAAAAATATAATATAACGGGGGCATTACTACAATAAAAAACATCATAACGAAGATACTTTGATGTTCTGTAAAATACAATATCCACCCCGAAAAGTTCAATAAAAGTACAAGCACTGTCAAGCAAAAAAACACTTTTTCATTTTTACTTGTAACAGAGAATAATCCCACATTCTTATGAACAATAAATGTCATAAAAGCTATACATAGTGAACCAAGTATTTTTTCACAGGTATTAAGCAAAGCTGATGATTCTTTCATATTCATGATAGGATTTGATTGCAACTTCAACAAAGGCATTACCATATATGGTATTTCCTGTACAGCAAACAATATCAATCCAAAAATCCAAAAACCCAAGTATTGATTTCCAAAGATTTTAAGGAATCTAAACATAGATACACCTCTAAATTCTGATTTATATTAGTAATATTATACATCAAAAAAACGGTTATGTCAATAAAAATCCCATAGCTAAAACTTCTATATGAACCCTCACTGAATGAGGGTTTTTGTTGACTTTTTCAAAATTTACTGTTATAATTATGGTAATAAAAGGAGGTGTCATAATGAATAAAATTGAAGTAAGCCACACACCTGACTTTATGAACGGATTAACAATATTACTTACATTATTATGGGGAGTATTTACATTTTGTGCCTGTTTCATAGCATCAGAAATTGCTTTGATGCTTTCAATGGGATTTTTGTTTGTGATTATCGGAATAGCTTTGTTTGTCGATTTTAGAAAAACTATTGTTGAATATGATACTCAAAAAATCCACTGGAAATGGCTGTGTCTTGATTATACACTTAATTTTGCGGACATAGACTCTTTTTACTACACGATAGTTTCAGAACGTACACGTTATGGCTATAACCGACGTTTTGAAGTAGTTTTCAAGGTCAATGATGAAACATTAAGGCTTAACGACCGCCTTAAAACAGAAGATATTGAAAACAGTATCAGCGGAAATTCCGGTAATATCAAGCTTATGCAGTTATATAAGTTTATTGAAAATATCTGTCCTGAAAAGTCAGAAGACTTTATTAAAACAGATTAAGAACTTTTTTTATAAATAAAAAACCGTTCCCCCGAAAGAGAACGGTTTTATTATATATATCTGCCAATTAAACGAGCTTGATAATAGCCATTTCAGCAGCGTCACCACGACGAGGTCCGATTTTTACAATCTGTGTATAACCGCCGTTTCTGTCTGCATACTTAGGTGAAATCTCGTCGAAAAGCTTCTTTGCAACGGATTCCTTTGTTACGTATGCGAATACCTGACGCTTGGAGTGCAGATCATTATTTTTACCGATAGTAATCATCTTTTCTGCTACAGCACGAACTTCCTTAGCTCTTGTAACGGTTGTTTCAATCTGACCGTTTTCAAGAAGGAAAGTTACCATGCCTCTGAGCATTGCTTTTCTATGGTCAGATGTTCTGCCCAGCTTTCTTGTACCCGGCATGTAATTCACTCCTTTTCATACAGTGCATAAACGCACATTTTATGGTTTATTCCTCTTCTGAAGAAAGGTCGAAGCCAAGTGACTGGAGCTTCTCCTTAACCTCGTCAAAGGATTTTTTTCCAAGGTTTCTAACCTTCATCATTTCTTCCTCAGACTTGTTAATCAAGTCATCCACGGTATTAATTCCGGCACGTTTCAGACAATTGAATGAACGCACCGATAAATCAAGGTCCTCAATGGTCATCTCAAGGATTTTTTCCTTGCCCTTTTCGTCTTTTTCAACAAGAACTTCAGCAAGCCCTGCCTCTTCCGAGAGGTCAATAAACAGCTTCAGATGCTCGTTGAGGAGATTGGCTGCCTGTGACAGAGCTTCCTTTGCAGAGATAGTACCGTCTGTCCATACCTCCATAGTAAGCTTGTCATAGTCGGTAACCTGACCGAGTCGGGTATCTTCTACAGTATAGTTTACCTTGAGAACAGGAGTATAAATACTGTCAACAGCAATTACATCAACAGGGAGACTTATCTGTTTCTTGTTGCGTTCAGCAGAAACATATCCTCTGCCTCTGTCGATAGTAATTTCCATGTACAGTTTAGCGTCCTTGCCCAGTGTTGCGATATGCATACCGGGGTCAAGGATATCAACTTCAGAATCGGTTTTTATATCACCGGCTGTTATTTCACATTCTCCCTCTGCCTCTATATATACCGTCTTAGGACCTTCTCCGTAGAGTTTAGCAGTCAGTCCCTTAATACTGAGGATTATTTCCGTAACGTCCTCTTTAACGCCCGGAATTGTTGACAATTCATGGTGAACTGTACCGTTCTTGCCCGAAAGCTTCACAGAAGTTACAGCCACACCCGGAAGTGAGGAGAGCAGCACACGTCTGAGGCTGTTTCCAAGTGTTATACCGTATCCACGCTCCAGCGGTGCTAAAACGAATTTGCCGTATTTGCCGTCACTTTTAAGCTCGACAATTTCGATATCAGGCTTATTGATTTTCTCCAGCATAAAAACCCTCCTATTTCGCAATAACTGTTAATTTCGAGTTCTGACGATTCAAGCAATACGAATATTACTTGGAGTACAGCTCGACGATGAGGTGTGTAGCAACCTCGTAGTCAATATCCTCTGCTGAGGGAAGACGGTTTACAGTTGCGGAAAAATCGTCCTTCTTTGCATCAAGCCATATCGGAACGAGTCTGTCCTTTGTTTCTTCAACTGTAGCCTTGAACTTTTCGGAAGTTCTGTCTTTTTCGCGGAGAGCGATAACGTCTCCTACCTTTACTCTGTATGAAGGAATGTTTACCTTCTTGCCGTTTACTGTATAGTGGCTGTGAACAACGAGCTGTCTTGCTTCACGTCTTGTGAGAGCGAGACCCATTCTGTAAACAACACTGTCGAGTCTGGATTCGAGACAAGTAATAAGATTGTCACCTGTCTTGCCTTCCATCTTTGAAGCGATTTCAAAGTAGTGTGCAAACTGCTTTTCGAGTACGCCGTAGATAAACTTGAGCTTCTGCTTTTCCTTGAGCTGAAGTCCATACTCAGAAATCTTCTTTCTGTTGTTAGCGTTCTTGAAACGGATTGATTCCTTCTTTGAAACGCCCATTACTGCTGGGCTGATGCCCAGATATCTGCACTTTTTAAGAATAGGTTCTTTCTGTACTGCCATTTTATAACACCTCCTGTAAAATTAGACACGTCTTCTCTTGGGAGGACGGCATCCGTTGTGAGGAATCGGAGTAACGTCCTTAATCATTCTTACCTCAAGACCAACTGTCTGAAGTGCTCTGATTGCAGCCTCACGACCTGCACCGGGTCCTTTAACGTATACTTCAACGTTTTTGAGACCGTGTTCCATAGCAGCCTTTGCAGCTGTTTCAGCAGCTGTCTGAGCTGCGAAAGGAGTGGACTTCTTAGAACCTCTGAAACCGAGTTCGCCTGCACTTGCCCATGAAATAGCATTGCCTGCTGTATCGGTGATTGTTACGATTGTATTATTGAAAGTGGACTGAATATGAACTGCGCCGCTTTCGATATTCTTACGCTCTCTACGTCTTCTGATAGTAGAGACCTTTTTACCTTTCTGCTGTGCCAAAGCTCATAACCTCCTTACTTCTTCTTGTTAGCGATTGTCTTTACAGGACCTTTACGGGTTCTTGCGTTTGTCTTGGTTCTCTGACCTCTTACGGGGAGACCCTTTCTGTGACGAACACCTCTGTAACAGCCAATCTCAACGAGTCTTTTGATATTGAGTGCTACTTCACGTCTGAGGTCACCCTCAACAGTGTAGTGAGCATCAATATAATCACGAAGTTTAGCTACATCTTCTTCAGCGAGGTCCTTGACTCTTACATCAGGGTTAACGCCTGTGTTGCTGAGGATATCTGTTGCAGTCTGACGACCGATTCCGTAGATATAAGTTAAACCGATTTCGATTCTCTTATTCTTGGGAAGGTCAACACCAGCTATTCTTGCCATATGTTATTTGCACCTCCAAATAATGCGAAAGGGATTAACCCTGACGCTGCTTATGCTTAGGGTTTTCGCAGATTACCATGATTCTGCCTTTACGTTTA
>DETU01000038.1 GCA_002362175.1 Ruminococcus sp. UBA3280 | reverse complement strand
GTTATCGGTATCGGCGGTTCATATCTCGGTGCAAGAGCTGCAATAGAACTTCTCAAATCGCCACTTTACAACAATATGAAGAAAGATACTCCTGATATATATTATGTCGGAAACAGTATCAATCCCGCTTACCTTAATGAAGTTATCGAACTCTGCAAGGATAAGGATTTTTCTGTTAACGTAATTTCAAAATCAGGTACTACAACAGAACCCGCTCTCGCTTTCAGAATCTTCAAGAAAATGGTTGAAGAAAAGTACGGTAAGGAAGAAGCTAAAAACCGTATCTTTGCAACAACAGACAAGGCAAGAGGAACTCTCAAGAATCTTTCCGACGCTGAGGGTTACGAAACTTTTGTTATTCCTGACGATGTAGGCGGACGTTTCTCCGTTCTTACTGCTGTAGGTCTGCTTCCTATCGCTGTTGCAGGCTGTGACATCGAAGCTCTTATGAAAGGTGCTGCAAAGGCACAGGCTGATTTCTGTGCTGATTTCGATAACAACGACTGCTACAAGTACGCTGCTCTCAGAAATATTCTCTATAGAAAGGGCAAGTCTGTTGAAATGCTCGTTTCCTATGACCCCAGCTTTGTTATGATGTCCGAATGGTACAAGCAACTTTTCGGTGAGAGTGAGGGAAAGGACAACAAGGGTATTTTCCCGTCTGCCGCCGTTTTCTCCACAGACCTGCACTCTATGGGTCAGTATATTCAGGACGGTGCAAGAATCCTCTTTGAAACCGTTGTTGACATAAAGAAGCCAAAGACAGACCTTTTCCTTGAATCCGACGCTGAAAATCTCGACGGTCTCAACTTCCTCACAAATCAGAATATGTCTGTTGTTAACAGAAAGGCTTTTGAGGGTACTGTTCTCGCTCATACAGAGGGCGGAGTTCCGAATATCATTCTTGAACTTGATGACACAACCGAAGAAAGTGTCGGCTATATGATTTATTTCTTTGAAAAGGCTTGTGCTGTTTCAGGTTATGTTCTCGGTGTAAACCCGTTCAATCAGCCAGGTGTTGAAAGCTATAAGTCAAATATGTTCGCACTTCTCGGCAAACCCGGCTATGAGGGCGCAAAAGCTGCCCTTGAAGCAAAGCTCGGTTAATTTCCGGCTTTCAATATATATGCAAAATACGTTATAAAATGCCGTAAGGCATCGGAAGGAGTAAAAAATTATGATTAAACTGATTACCGGTAAAAAGGGTTCAGGAAAAACAAAGATTCTTATCGACCAGATTAACGAATCTGTAAAATCCACAAACGGCAGTATCGTATGTGTTGAAAAAGGTTCAACTGTAAGATATTCTATCAGCCGTAAGGTAAGATGGTGCGATACCGAATATTACAATGTTGAGGGCTATGAGGCTTTCTATGGCTTTATCGCTGGTCTCCTTGCAAGCAATTACGACATCACAGATATTTATGTTGACGGTATCTTCAAAATAGGCGGACGTGACTATGAGGCTTTCGGCTCTCTCCTCGAAAAGATTGACAAGCTCACAAGTGACGACGTTTCTGTTGTATTTACAGTTTCTGCTGATGTTGATGAACTCTCTGAAAACGTTAAGCAGTTCATCAAGTAATTCTGAAAGAATTTTCACTTTTTTCAAAAACACCTATTGACATATTCTGTGAATTGGTGTATAATATAACTTATGATGCTCTAAAGGATTTTTTATATTATGAAGATTAATTTAAAACAGCTTTTCAATATTGTCGGAGAATCAAAGGATATGAATTACTCAATAGGCGAAGAAGAACTTTCTGCTATTCATGGCTACAGTTTTGCTTCTCCTGTGAACGTTGAAGGCAGTATTTTCAACAGGGCAGGCGTTGTCTATCTTGAATATTCTGTATCTTTTACACTGCTCGTTACCTGTGACAGATGTCTCAGGGAGTTTGAAAGAGAATATCACTTTGACTTTGAACATATTGTCGTCCCTTCTGTAAGCAATGATAACGACGAATATATTGTTGCTGAGGGTCAGAGCATTGAACTTAATGAAATTGCTTTTACCGACCTCCTTTTACAGCTTCCTTCAAAAAATCTGTGCAAAGATGATTGTAAAGGTCTCTGCATGGTCTGTGGCTGTGATTTGAATGTGTCTGAATGCAATTGTCTCAATTCTGAGCTGTGAAGCTCTTTTGTAAGGAGGTGCCAGAATGGCTGTACCAAAGAGAAAAACTTCCAAGGCAAGACGTGATAAGAGACGTTCTGCTGTATGGAAGCTTGACGTGCCGGCAATGTCCAAGTGCGACAATTGCGGTGCATATAAAGCTCCGCACAAGGTTTGCAAAAACTGCGGTTTCTATAAGGGCGTTGAGGTTCTTAAAATCGACGCTGAATAATCGGCTTAATCCGATGCATGAGAGGGAGAGGAGGAGTTAAGTCCTTCTCTCCTTTTTAAATTATCAGACGGTCGGAGTGTTTATATGGTTAAAATAAAAAATATAATTCAGGGTTCACCTGCTCAGCGTGCGGGAATTATGCCGAAAGATTTCCTGCTTTCTGTCAACGGTCAGGAAATCAAGGACGTTCTTGATTATATGTTCTATTCTGCGGAAACCTCCGTTGACCTCGTAATAATACGGAATGGTATCAGATTAACCGTTCACATTGATAAAGATGAATACGATGACATCGGTCTTGAATTTGGTACTTTCCTTATGGACAGCAAACAGTCATGCAGAAACAAGTGTGTTTTCTGCTTCATCGACCAGATGCCACCTGATATGCGTGAAACCCTTTATTTCAAGGACGATGATGCAAGACTTTCTTTTTTACAGGGAAATTATGTTACCCTTACAAATCTTGAACAGTCTGATATTGACCGTATTATAAAGATGAAACTGAATATAAACGTTTCCGTGCATACAACAAATCCCGAACTGCGTGTCAAGATGATGAATAACCGTTTTGCAGGTGAAAAACTCAAATATATATATCAGCTTGCCGAAAACGGAATAAAATTAAATTGTCAGATTGTGTGCTGTCCTAATCTCAACGACGGCGACGAACTCAGACGCTCTCTCAGAGACCTCGGAGAACTTATGCCTAATATATCAAGTATGGCGGTTGTACCTGTCGGTCTTACAAAATTCCGTGACGGACTTTTTCCTCTTACCTGTTTCACAAAGGAATCCGCTTCGGAAACAATTGACATAATATCTGAATATCAGGAAATTTTTCTTGAAAAGTTCGGTACAAGAACAGTTTTTCCGTCGGACGAATTTTTTCTTATTGCACAGCATGAACTTCCTCCCATTGAATATTACGAGGACTTTCCCCAGTATGAAAACGGTGTAGGTATGCTCCGCTCGTTTATTGACGAATTTGAAAAGGCACTTGAAATTGCCGAATGGGAGGGCGGAAAACGTCATGTTTCAATAGCAACGGGATATTCGTCGTATGAAGTTATAAAGGGACTTGCCGAAAAGGCTGAAAAATATTTCCCGCTTTTAAAGTGCGAAGTTTATCGTATAAGAAACGACTTTTTCGGTGAAACTATTACCGTTACCGGACTTATTACAGGTCAGGATTTAATCGCACAGCTTAAAGGAAAAAATATGGGGGACAACCTCCTTATTTCAACATCAATGCTAAGACGGGATTCAACCGAGTTTCTTGACGATTTGACAGTTGAGGAAGTTGAAAAGGAACTTAATGTGAAAATACATCCTGTCCTTAATGACGGTTATGAATTTCTTGACGCAGTTATGGGAATAACTTACTAAAAAATAAATGAAAGGAGTGCGGTAAAATGTCAATACCAATTGTTGCTGTTGTCGGTCGTCCGAATGTAGGAAAATCAACTCTTTTCAACAAACTTACAGGACAGCGACTTTCAATTGTTGAAGATACCCCGGGCGTTACCCGTGACCGTATCTATTCAAAATGCGAATGGCGTGGCAAGTCATTTATGATTGTTGATACGGGCGGAATAGAACCTGACAGCGATGACGTTATACTTGCTCAGATGAGACGACAATCTGAACTTGCCATAGAAAAGGCTGATGTCATTATTTTTGTTACGGATATACGATGCGGTGTAACATCAGATGACCATGCCGTTGCAGAAATGCTTATAAAAAGCGGAAAACCGATAATACTTGCCGTAAACAAGTGCGACACTCTCGGTGAACCGCCTATGGAAATTTACGAATTTTATAATCTTGGTCTCGGTGACCCTTATCCTGTTTCTTCTGTTCACGGTCACGGTACAGGTGATATGCTTGACGCAGTATATGAATATCTTCCCGAAGTAAAGGAAGAAGAATATGATGAGGAGTATATAAAGGTTGCCGTTATAGGAAAGCCTAATGCAGGTAAATCCTCACTTATAAATAAGATTGCAGGAGAAGAACGTGTTATAGTTTCTGATATTGCAGGAACTACACGTGATTCGACGGATACGGTGATTGAAAATGAATACGGAAAATTTGTATTCATTGATACGGCAGGAATCCGCAAAAAATCCAAAGTTACCGAAAAAGTGGAGCATTACAGCGTATTAAGGGCATATATGGCAGTTGACCGTGCCGATGTATGCGTAATAATGATTGACGCTTCCGAAGGATTCACGGAGCAGGATTCAAAGGTTGCAGGCTATGCACATGAACAGGGAAAAGCCTGTGTTGTTGCCGTCAACAAATGGGATTTGGTTGAAAAGAACGATAAAACAATGCAGGAATACCGTACAAAGCTTGAAAATGATTTCAGCTTTATGTCATATGTTCCTTTTGTGTTCATATCGGCAAAGACGGGTCAGCGTATAAATAAGCTTTACGAACTTATAAAATATACAGCTGAACAGAACAGCATGAGAATTTCAACAGGTATGCTTAATGATGTTCTTGCATATGCTACTACAAGAGTACAGCCACCATCAGACAAGGGTCGCCGGCTTAAAATTTACTATATGACACAGCCTTCCACCAAACCTCCTACATTTGTTACTTTCGTCAACAGGACAGATTTATTCCATTTTTCATACAGAAGATATATAGAAAATCAAATACGCTCAACATTCGGACTTGAAGGGACTCCCGTCCGCTTTATAGTTCGTGAGAGAGGAGGAAATGATAAATGATGAAAGTTTTACTGTCTATTATTGTTGCTGCTGCACTGGGATATTTTCTCGGCAGCTGTAACTTCTCAATTATTTTTGTAAAAATCATGACAGGCAAGGACATACGTGAAATGGGAAGCAAAAATGCAGGTCTGACAAACACATACAGATGTGCAGGAAAAAACTGTGCTTTGCTGACTCTTGTCGGAGATGTTTTTAAGAGCGTTCTTGCCGTCTACCTTGCATTTTGGTTCTGCGGTATGATGAAAGCGGGAATGAAACCTGACAACAACGTTCTGTACATAGGATATATAGCAGGAATAGGTGCTGTTGCAGGACATATTTTCCCGATTTATTACGGATTCAAAGGCGGAAAGGGTGTACTTGCAGGAGCAGCCGCTTTTCTTGTGATTGACCCGAAAGTATTTATAGCAATTCTTGCGATTTTCGTTGTTATACTTTCAATATCAAAATATGTTTCACTTGCTTCGATATTTGCTTCTGTTTATTGTCCCGTGGCTGTATTCTGTATGTCACACATTGTTGAGGGCTATTCTGTAGGAATGAGTATACTTTACGCTGTTCTTTCCTTGCCTGTGGTTGCTCTTATTGTATGGAGACACAAGCCTAATATTGACAGACTGCTTGACGGTACTGAAAACAAATTTTCATTCAACGTAAACAGTATTATAAAAAAATAATGATATGAGCATATCTGCATGACGGATATGCTCATTTGATAACAGAAAGGAGATTTTTTATGGCAAATATAGTTATACTCGGTTCGGGGGGATTTGGTTTAAGCCTTGCAATAATGGCTGAAAGATGCGGACAGCATAAAATTACTGTATGGTCAAAATTCCAGTCTGAAATTGACGAAATCAGAAGCCACGGAGAACATATACACAAGCTTCCCGGAGTTCCCGTCTCTGAAAGTATTGCAATGACAAGCGATATTTCCTGTATCAGTGGCTGTGATATTCTTATTTTCGGTATCCCGTCAGCTTTTGTACGTGATGTTGCGAAACTTGCCGCCCCATATACAGATGAAAAAATGACTATTGTGAATACGGGAAAGGGTCTTGAAGAGGGAAGTCTTAAAATGCTCAGCGACGTTATTACGGAAGAAATCAGGACAGACAGGCTTGTCGTTCTTTCAGGACCGTCACACGCCGAAGAAGTGGCAAGATGTATTCCCACTACAATAGTAGCCGCTTCAGAAAATCATGACGCTGCAGAGTATGTTCAGAAATCATTTGCAAATGATTCTTTGAGGATTTACCTTAACGACGACGTAAAAGGCTGTGAAATCGGAGGAGCGCTGAAGAATATAATCGCTTTATGCGTGGGAATATGCGATGGTATGGGTTACGGCGACAATACAAAAGCAGCACTCATGACAAGAGGTATACACGAAATAGCAAGGCTCGGAAAGGCTGTCGGTGCAAATATAAACACTTTCAGCGGACTGACGGGACTGGGCGATTTGATAGTTACCTGCACGAGTATGCACAGCAGAAACAGACGTGCGGGAATACTTATCGGACAGGGAATCTCTCCCGAAGAAGCGGTTGAAAAAGTCGGAACGGTTGAGGGATATTCCTGCTGTAAAGCGGCTTATGAACTTGCAAAGAAACTCAATGTTGAAATGCCGATAACAGAACAGCTTAACGACGTACTTTTCAACGGCGGTGACGTAAGGAAAGCACTTGTTAAACTTATGAACCGTCCGCAGATTTATGAGGAACTTTAAACTGCTTTTTCTTGTCAGCCTTATGATGCTGACGGCTTGTCAGAAACCGACAGGATACATTGTTACTTCTGATAATGGCAACTTTACAGTTTCTGACTTTGAGGAAATACAATTGGGAATGTCTTACAGTCAGGTCGTCGAAATCATGGGCGAACCGACGGGAACTGTCGGTTATGGAATAGTATGGGACGTATACAGCTTAAATGACGGTTCATATATGAAAATGTTATTTACCGGTTACAATGAAATACTTACTAAGATGATAATGATTGACAAAAACGGAAAAGAAATTAAATAATAAGCATATATATTAATGAGGTGATATTTATGATAAAAATTCTTGAATACAGGGGACATATCCGCAACTGGAAAGAGCTTTGCGGTGAACTGGAGATAGACGACCTGCTCCCACGTGACGAACGTGAAAAACAGATAATAACAAAGTCCCATGAAAAATGGGGACACGATATGGCTGACCATATTTACGGTATGTTTGCCTTTGCTCTCGACGACAACGGTAAAATTTTCTGTATGCGTGACCAGTTCGGCACAAAACCTTTTTACTACTATCAGACAGCTGACGGTGAACTTCTTTTCGGTACAACGATACGTAAAATTATTGAGCAGGACGGTTTTGTTAAAGAAGTGAATACCGATATGCTTCAGATTTATATGAGTCTTACTTATGTTGCCGGTGAAGATACTTTCTTCAAAGGTTTAAAAAAGCTTATGCCGGGTCACTGGCTGGAATTTAAAGACGGTAAACTTATCATTGAACGTTACTGGACACCTACTTTCAAACCCGACTGCTCCAAAACCGTTGACGAATGGGCTGACGAAATCCACGCCACTATACAGAAGATTTTTCCCGAAGTCAAGGAAGAAGGGGAGACCGCTGAATCTTTCCTTTCGGGTGGTGTTGACTCCTCTTACGTTCTTGCAATGTCCGATGTTAAAGTAACCGACTCATGCGGTTATGACGACAAACGTTTTGATGAATCGGGTCTTGCAAAACAGACTGCCGATATTCTCGGTCGTGAAAACAACAGATGTCTAATTACTCCTGAAGCATATTTTGATATAGTTCCGTATGTCATGTACAATATGGAGCAACCGTTAGGTGACGCTTCTGCAATTGTCTTTGCCATTGCCTGTCAGGCAACAGCAGAACATACAAAAATCTGTTATTCGGGAGAGGGTGCAGACGAATTTTTCGGCGGTTACAATATGTACCGTAATGCCGAGAGATACGGTGACAATCTTAAAAAATTTTATGTCGGAAATACCAATATAATGAAAGAGGACGAAAAACAGCGTATTCTTAAAAATTATAATCCCGAAGTCCTGCCGATTAATCTCGTTAAGTATATATATGACGAAACTGAAGGACTTGACCCCCTCACAAAAATGTCTGACGTTGATATTCAGATTTGGCTTGAAGGTGATATTTATCTTAACGTTGACAAAATGAGTACGGCGGCAGGTCTTGAAATCCGTATGCCACTTACCGATATGAGAATTTTTGACATAGCATCAAAACTTCCGTCAGAATATAAGGTGAACGAAGAAACAAACAAAGTTGCTTTCAGAACGGCTGCCGCAAAGGTACTTCCTGAAGAAATAGCTTTCAGAAAGAAACTCGGTTTTATAGTTCCTATAAGAATATGGCTTGCAGACGAACGTTATAACGGTGATGTAAAGGCAAAGTTCAATAGTGATATGGCTGAAAAATTTTTCAACGTTGAAGAAATAAATGCGATATTTGATGACTATATCGGCGGTAATTCTGACAACTGGCGTAAAATATGGACAATTTATACATTTCTTGTATGGTATGAAGAATATTTCGTAAAGAGATAACAGAAAAATCCCTTGTCAATGACAGGGGATTTTCTTATAACTATTTATTTTTCTTTTCCTCTATGATTTTTCTTAATTCTTCAAGCTGTTCATGAAATGACTTGTTTGTGTCAATTTTCAATTTAGGGAATGCATTTTCAATACGTCTGTCAACAAATTTCCGTTTGCTGAACTGTTCCTTATATTTTTCACGCAGTTCTTCATATTTTTCCCTGCGTGCCTTTGAATTTTCAACTCCGTTGTAAAGTTTTTCACCTGTATAGTCCGATATTTTACGCATTTCAGCAGCGATATTGTCAAGCAGGGCAAGACGGTTTCTGATATGAATGACAGCAAATACTGTTATAATCATATCGCTTACAAAACCGACCATAACAACGCTGATTAAAATCATACCAAGAGTTTTCGGAATATGTTCAACGAAAGTCTCTATAAACGGGTGAATCAAACGAACAGCAACAAGACAGGCAATTCCCCAGAGAAGTGAGAATTTAAGACAGATATATCCTTTTAAATTAAAACGTTCGTCCGAGTAGTCCCACCAGTTCTGGTGGAATATTTTTTCAAGAAGAAAGCCTGTAACAAGTTCAAGTACCGTTGTCAGAATTACAGAACCGATATACAGAATAATAATATTTTCTTTCAGAGGTTCAAGTGTTCCCGTAACGATAATTACGCCGAATCCGTAAATAGGACAGTAAGGACCGTTAAGAAATCCACGGTTTATAAATTTACCGTGTTCAATTGCCTGATATATTACTTCAAGACACCAGCCGAAAAATGCATATATTACAAAGTACCATAAGAATGTATACATATCAATAGCCAAGTTCTTCACCAACCAAAATAACTTTTATACGTCCCTTGTGTCTCTGATGAGCGGAAATAAGGTAGTTACAGCAAATACGGTCACCTGAACAGCCGTCGGTCATCTGTCTGTCCGCCTTTGAAAGTGAAATACATTCACCTGTTTCCTTACAGTATGTATTACAGTCAAGACGCACACAGTTAGGCGGTGCGGCTTCTCTTTTCACACGGATTTCAGCTTCTCCGAGGTCTTTTACAATCTTGTTATATCCCGCAATTATTATTACTGATTTCGGACCGTATGCAATAGCCGCAACTCTGTTGCTGTTTCCGTCAACGTTATATAAAACGCCGTCCTCTGTAATGGCATTTGAACTTGAAATATATACGTCAGCCGAAAATGCCTTTATATAAATTTCCTCAACTTCCTCACGTGTTTTGCCCGAACGGTCAAGGTAAGTATAATCAGGGGAGTTGAGCAGGTCGGAAAGACCACATTCAGCCATAGTCATAGTACCGCCGTTTGTGATAACATCACCTTTTTTAAGGAGAGATTCAACTAAAGGGCGTACATCTTCTTTAGTTTCCGCATAATAAAATTCCATGTTGTTTTTTATCAGATTTTTGCCTGTTTTCTGTATTCTTTTTTCGATTACGTTTTTTTTATTGTTATCCATAATTTTTATCCTTTCAAAAAACCGACGGCTCTTATGAACCGCCGGTTATAGATATATCAGTTTTTATCAGGTTCGAGGACGGAGTAATTGCCTTCCGAACGCTTGTACACTACATTTATTTCGCCTGTATTGCCGTTCATGAACATAAAGAAATTATGACCGAGCATATTCATCTGAAGAATAGCCTCATCAATGTCCATCGGACGCATCTTGAATTTCTTATGTTTAATAACCTCATAGTCGGCAGTTTCGGGAACTGTTTCAACGAATGCTTCCTTGAAAGCGTTATCTTTGAGACGTTTTTCAATCTTGGTTTTGTTTCTGCGAATCTGTCTGATGATTTTGTCTATAGCGTCGTCAAGAGCAACGAACTTGTCCTCTGCTGTGCGTTCCGCACGGAAGATGATGCTGTTGTATCTGACAGTAAGCTCAAGAACAATCTGGTTTCTGATTTCTGAGATAACGACTTTAGCGTCAGCCTCATCGCCGAAAAATTTGCTGAGTTTTGTGTTGATTTTTGATTCTGCGTATTCCGAGAAATTCTGCGGTATCTGCATTTTCTTAGCTGTGATGGTAGTTTTCATCTTAGTCCTCCTTTAGACACCGATATGAAACCGATGTATAAATTTTATAGGTATATTATAACATAAGTTGCGATAAATATCAATAGATTTTTGTTAATTTTGTGAAAACACACAAAATATTCATGAATATTTGTGCATATCAGACAATCACTGTAAATTAATAGAATCAAGCATGATTTTTGCTACCTGCTCAGTTGTAAGGTAACCTGAATTTTTATCTTCAATAAGTATACAGAAAGCAACGGGCTTGTTAGGGTCGTCAACGAATCCGACAAGCAGTGAATTTTCTTTAGCACCTTCATCAACCTGTGCCGTACCGCTTTTTACACCGACGGTATAACCGCTTATTGAGTAAACATAGTGATTTGCACCGTTTGTAAGGAGCATCTGACGCACTGTATTAGCGGTATCGGCTGAAAAAATCTGTTTGCTGAATTTGGTTTCGGCGGTTTCTGTAATATTACCGTCAACGTCTGTCACATGGTTAATCAGATGAGGCATAGTCATTTTACCTGTACCGTTTGCTATGGCACTCTGCCACATCATAAGCTGAATCGGACTTACCATTGTATCACCTTGACCGATACAGCCCCATTGAGTTCTGAACTCATGCGAATCCACAAGGGTGGTGGAAGCCTTTTCACACTGTATGCCGTCAATGTCTATGTATTCATCTTCATCTTCATTGACTGCATATCCCATTTTTTTATATTGTTTGATTATTTCTTCAAGAGGTAAATCCTCATCATTTTCTATGAGCTGTGCAAAGAAAGGATTACAGCTGTTTTCAAGTGCCTGCTGAATATTCTGGTCACCGTGACCGCTCCAGTTGTGGCAGTCAATTACATCACCGTTCAGATTTGTGTAATGTGCTGAACAGTTATAGACCTTTGAAAAAAGTCTGTCTGCTCCCATTATTTCAAGAGCGGAAATTACAGTTGATACTTTCTGGGTAGAACCGGGAACTGTACGGTACATATTTTTTGAAATCAGAGTACCGCTTTCAAAGGATTCAATTCCGTCATAACCTTTTGTAACGTCAATTGACGGCAGACTTGTGCAGACAAGAATTTCACCCGTTTTATAGTTATATGCCACAGCACAGCCTTTCTGCAAACCGTAAGCATTATATACGGCACGGTTTGCATTGTGGTCAAGAGTGGTATATATAGCGGCTTTTCCGTCATCAACAGTACCTGAAGAAAAACTGTAGTTATTGAGTTTTTTCAGATTCTGTGCAACGAGAGTATTAGTCATCTGTCCCTTGTTGTCACCTATAAGATTACCGACATCAACAAAAAAATTATCTTCATACTGTCCTTTACCCGTACCGTCAAAAAGTACACCGCCGTTTCTGTCGTAAACCATTCCAAGAACCTGCTCATCAGAGTTCATCATATAGAAATTGGCTTCTGTCCGGATTTTGATTACAAGAGCGGTCATTCCTGCAATAAAGACGATTATAAAAAGGCTTATGATGTACTGCGAACGCTTTATACTTTTCATGCTGTCTGCCTCCTTACAGGAGTATTTCTTTTTTGTCTTACGGCAGGTTGCCGAAATTCAGGGGACTGTGCGGCGATAAGCATTCCAACCATGAAACCGCTTGTTACCATTGAACTTCCTCCGGCTGATATGAGGGGAATGGTTACACCCGTAAAAGGTATCATATTGCATGAACCGAAAATGTTAAGTGACATCTGCATTATAAAGTAAGCACATACACCTGCCGACATGGTAGCGTGATAATATGAGCGAGGTGGGTTTATAAGCGTAACTGCCAGCATAATCAGTATGGCAAGCATAACCATAAGTGTAAACAACAAGCCCCATTCCTCGCTTATGGTAGCAAAGACGATGTCGTTTTCGTGAGCAAATATGTTACAGAGATTTCCATTTCCCGGACCTTTTCCGAACCAACCGCCGTCAGCTATGGCAATAAGGGCGTGCGACTGCTGATAACCGCTTCCCGTCTTGTCGTTCCATATATCAGTGTGGAGACGTTCCTGAACATAGTCGGGTGCAAACCTGAGTGCGATTAATGCCACTATAAGCAGAATAACGCCTGCTGTTATGAGAGTCTTTTTTGAAAACTTTGCTTTCGGGTAGCATATTCTGAGAAAAAATCCGCATATGAAAATTCCGACGAATGTCGGCAGACTTCCGAGGTCACGACACCACCACTGCAAAAGACATATTACAGCGGTAAGACCATAAAGGGCGAAATTTTCGTATACAACATAAAACCATAACACTTTTCGTTTCTTCTGCTGTTCTGCAACAGAAGTTGCACAGGCAAGTACAAACAAAGGCTTTATAAATTCAGACGGCTGAATTGAAATAGAACCGATATTTATCCACATACTTCTTGAACCCGTAAGCGTGAGTATAGCAACTATAAGTATACCTATGGCAAGGTATATATACTTTTTCTGCATTTGTAGCCATTTGTGGTTTTTACATATTATAAATCCCGCCTTGCAGGCAACAAGTGAAACTATACACGTTATATAGTGCTTTAAGGAAAGATGTACTCCGCCGAAACACGACTGAAAAATGACACTCATATTAAGAATGAGTATGAGCAGGAAATCAATTGCATAGCTTCTCTGCTTGAACATAAGCATTATTATGAAGTATGCAAAATCAAGTCCGAGAACAGCGACAGCAAGAATAATGATGTTTGCCGTGTTTTCCGAATTGCCGTTGAAATAGACGTTAAGGAGCATGGCTGAATGTGAGAGCAGAACGAAAATACATGATATTACATAAAGAAACATATTAATGTACATTGTTATCCCTCCTGCGTCTGAAAATAAGCCGTTTGTTACCGAGATTGATAACATCGTTTTCCCTTAGTATACGTTCGGTAACAAGCGTGCCGTTTACGAAAACACCTGATTTTGAACCTATATCGGTAATAGTCCATATTCCGTCCGATACAGTAAGTATTGCATGATAGCGTGAAACAGACAAATCAGGCAGACGTATATCAGCAGAAGCGTGCCTTCCTATTAGTATTTCACCACAGTTCAGCGGATATGAAACATCGGGAGCGGAGAGTTCCATATAGCCTGAAATTCTGTTCCAGTACCGCTGCGCGTGTTTTTTTTCATTGTATGCTATGAGAATAAGCACAAGCACGCACAAATCAAGTGCAGCGGCTGAAACGGCACAAAGGAAAAGAGCGGACGTATCAGTAAAAAAATCCATAAAACACCTCCATAGAGTTAAGATACTGTTCTTTCCGAACTATAAACCATTATACCACAAATTGACTTTTATTGCAATATCCGTTACTGATATGTATATATACTGTGATTATTCTGTAAATAAAAAAGGAAGTAAAGGTATAAATGCCTTACTTCCTTTTAATAATTCGTATGTACAATTTTTATCAGCTGAAATAATTCTGATAGCCGTCACCGTAGAATGAAAAATATCCGTTCATGAATGAATACGGCTCATTGAAATAGAGATTTACAGCAGCTATTACACTGTCGGTAACTTCATATGAATAAGAGGACATATTGACATATGAACCCGAGCCCTCAAACTGATAGGGCTGTGCAAGAACTTCATAAACAGTATTTGGATAAAGGGGACTGTTGACTCTGTTCATTATAACTTCAACGACATTAGCCTTGCTGTAAACGTCAATCCAGTCTGAACCTGCTTCATGTGCCACTGCATTGCATAAAAGAATGAAGTCGCTGTCGGAAACATATGAAGTATTTGAAAAATATGTATCAGTTACTTCAGGCTCTGTATATTCTTCATAAACAGGTTCTTCATAATAAACATCTTCTTCAACATAGAACCATTCTTCAGGAACTTCAAAAGGTTCTGTAACAACAGTTGTTGTAATAACAGCCGGTTCTGTAATA
This sequence comes from Ruminococcus sp. UBA3280, assembly GCA_002362175.1. GTDB lineage: Bacteria > Bacillota > Clostridia > Oscillospirales > Ruminococcaceae > Ruminococcus. The sequence continues at coordinate 669 of DETU01000038.1, read as the reverse complement.
GTTGTTGTTGTAACGGTTACAGCAGAAGTTACTGTAGTTGTTGTCTGAAGGACTGTTTCTGCCTGTGCTGAATATGCTTCTGTAACAGTTGTTGTTGCAGAGGTTTCTGTAACTGTTGTAGCAATTGTTTCTGTTGTTGCGGTAACAGCAGACTCGGCATACATTTCAGACATTGTATCTGACATATTTTCAACAATACTGTCTGAATCACATTCTGTTTCTTTTATAACAATCGGATTTTCTTCCACTGTAAAACCAGCCATGTTCAATGCTGTAATATTGTTTTCGTTATAACCGGTCTGAGCGGTATTTGCCAGCATCTGATTTTCAAAATGGAAAACCTCTGTATCATTCATATTTTCTGTGCTGTTATTCGGTAATGCGTAATACGCAATAAGGAGAAAACCTGCCAGACATGAAAGAATAACTGCAAGGACAATAGCTGCCGCTTTAACTTTACTCATTAACTCAATTCCTTTCCCCGAAAAAATTTTCGGCTGCCTTTTTGGGCTGACCTAATAATAGCATATTTAGCCTGAAATGGCAATAGTTTTTGAAACATTTCCATTTTACGCCCAAAAACGAATTGCCCCAATAATGCTTATAAGGTGAAAAGATACAAAAAAGATGAATAAATAATAAATAAAAAATAAATAAAACAATAATAAA
>DETU01000035.1:57138-57916 GCA_002362175.1 Ruminococcus sp. UBA3280 | reverse complement strand
AATGGTTTGATTTTGTTACATATTTAAAAAATAGAATAGAAAGTAATAGTTTTATCTGCGGAAATATTTGGTTTATACCACAACTTTCAAGAGCAGATATATTTCACCTGAAAAAAAGATATCCGTATATAAATAAAATATTTATCGAAGGTACAAAGGGTATCAATGTAGATGTGCCTTTAATCTGAATACATTAATTTCTGAAAAAGCGTGACAAAAGGAAAAAAATAGTGTATAATAAAACTGCATGACTGCAAATATAATTAGATTGGAGCGATTTGTTATGTCAAAAAAAACTTTTTACATTACTACACCGATATATTATCCGTCAGGAAATCCGCACATTGGTCACTGTTATACGACCGTTGCGTGTGATTCTATAGCACGTTACAAGAGAATGCAGGGCTATGATGTAAAGTTCCTTACGGGAACTGATGAACATGGTCTTAAAATCGAACAGAAAGCCGCTGAAAAAGGTGTCACACCAAAGGAATACGTTGATGAAATCGTCGGTACTTTCAAGAATCTCTGGAAATACATGAACGTAAATTATGACCAGTTTATAAGAACTACAGACGATTATCACATTGAAAGCGTTCAGAAGATTTTTAAAGACTTATATGACAAGGGTTATATTTATAAAGGTGAATATTCGGGCAAGTATTGTACTCCGTGTGAAAGTTTCTGGACTGATTCACAGCTTGACGAAAACGGCTGTTGTCCTGAGTGTCACCGTGAAGTGACTTTTGCAAAGGAAGAAGCTTATTTCTTTAAGATG
>DETU01000035.1:56610-56841 GCA_002362175.1 Ruminococcus sp. UBA3280 | reverse complement strand
GAAGAAGCTTATTTCTTTAAGATGTCGCCGTTTGCGGACAGAATTGAAAAACTTCTCACCGAGACAGATTATCTTCAGCCGAAAACAAGAGCAGTTGAACTTGTAAACAACTTTATCAAACCCGGACTTGAGGATTTATGCGTTTCACGTACAACTTTCAAGTGGGGAATTCCTGTTACATTTGACGAGGGTCACGTTGTTTATGTATGGATTGACGCACTTTCAAACTAT
>DETU01000035.1:43767-56307 GCA_002362175.1 Ruminococcus sp. UBA3280 | reverse complement strand
GATTGACGCACTTTCAAACTATATTACAGCTTTAGGTTATCAGAATAGTCTTTCCGATGAGTTTGAAAAATACTGGCCTGCTGATATTCATATGGTTGCAAAGGACATTATGCGTTTCCATGCAATTATATGGCCCGCTATGCTTATGGCTCTTGAACTTCCGTTACCTAAGCACCTTGCTGTACACGGTTGGATTACTTTCAATGGTGAAAAGATGTCTAAATCTCTCGGAAATGTTGTTGACCCGTTTGTGCTGGGCGAACGTTATGGCTGTGACGCTATAAGATATCATATTTTAAGGGAAATGGCTCTCGGTTCGGACAGTTCTTTCTCAAATGAAATCATGATTAACCGTATAAATTCCGACCTTGCCAACGGTTTCGGCAATCTTGTTTCACGTACTGTTGCAATGGCTGAGAAGTATTTCGGCGGAACTCTTCCCGAGGAACGTGAAGAAGCTGAAATTGATACGGAATTTAAAAATGCCGTTCTAAAAACGGTTTCTGACGTTGATTCCGCTATGTCGGAAACAAAAATCAAGAACGCACTGGAAGTTATATTCAAAACGGTTGACAGGGCAAACAAGTATATTGACGAGACTGAACCATGGAAACTCGGCAAGAACGAGGAAAACAAGGCAAGACTTGCTTCTGTTCTTTATAATCTGCTTGACACTGTCAGAATTATTTCAGCACTTCTTTCACCATTCATGCCGTCTACCATGCCTAAAGTGTGGGAACAGATTGGTGCATCTGACGATGATGTGAAGTATGAAAAGCTTTCAGAGTTTGGTGTACTTCCTGTAAATGTTACTGTTCATAAGGGTGAAATTTTATTCCCGAGAATAGACGTTGAAAAGGAAATTGAGGCACTCAACAATATTATCAAAGAAAATATGGAAAAGGCACAGGCTAATCTTTCCGCTTCGGAAAAGTCTGCTGAAAAAATAGAGCTTGCTCCTGAAATTACAATTCACGATTTTGCAAAGGTTGAAATACGTGTAGCAAAGGTTCTTTCATGTGAGAAAGTAAAGAAATCTGACAAGCTTCTCTGTTTACAGCTTGACGACGGCATGGGTGGCAGACAGGTTGTATCGGGAATTGCACAGTATTACAAGCCTGATGATTTGATTGGTAAAAAGATACAGCTTATTGCAAATCTTAAACCCGTCAAACTGCGTGGCGTTGAAAGCAACGGCATGATTTGTGCGGCAGACCTTGCGGACGGTGGCTGTCAGGTTATTTTTGTTGATGACAGTGTTCCCGTTGGTGCTAAAATAAGATAAAAATATAAGAGGACAGTTTTTTGGCTGTCCTCATTTTTGATATGAAAGGTCTGGTTTTTTGGAAAGTATAGATAACTTTTTTGTACTTTATGATACATTCGGAGATGATTTTGATTTTATCGGTTCAGAGATTGACTGTATAAGAAGTGAAACTTTTGCGGGCAGACTGTCAATGGACATAATCACTGACCATGACGTTAAAAAACCGTCTCCGAGATGGACGGAGTGGGAAAGAATATGCGTAGGGATTGATTTTTTTGGTGTCAGGGAAATGCACACGAAAATAGTAAGCGATAAATTTATAATAAAAAAATTTGAAATTAAAAGTAATACAGATTCGTACAGTATGAAAGTAGTAAGCGAAAACGGTGATTTTATTATTGCTGAATACGGTGCGGGCGGAATGGTACAGAATATAAAACCTTTATAAATATTTCAAAGGAGAAAATTATGTCACAGATAATTGAAATAGATAATCTTGAATCGGAAGATTTAAAACCATATACCATTACTTCGGAAATTCAGTTGAAACGTTATTTTGAACCCGACAAACTCGGTATTTTTATAGCGGAAAGTCCGAAAGTAATACGTCTTGCGTTAGATGACGGCTATGAACCGCTTTCAGTTCTTGCGGAGAGAAAATATATAGACGGTCAGGCAAAGGATATAATTGAACGATGTGGAAACGTTCCCGTATATACAGCCGACAGCAATGTGCTTACTTGTATTACCGGATTTAAACTTACTCAGGGAATTTTATGTGCCATGAGACGCAGGAAAAGTCCGTCTGCTGAAGAAATTTTGAAACGTTGTTCACGAATAGCGGTTCTTGAGGACGTTATGAATCAGACAAATGTGGGTGCTGTTATGCGTTCTGCAGCTGCAATGAATATTGATGCGGTACTTCTTACCCCTGCTTGCAGTGACCCCCTTTACAGACGTTCGGTACGTGTAAGCATGGGAACGGTTTTCAGAATGTCGTGGACTTATTTTGATGATAATGTTGATTATATTGAACTTCTTAAAGAATACGGATTTTCAACTGTTGCAATGGCACTTCATGACAATACGCTTGATATTGATTCACCTTTACTCAAATCAGTTGAAAAAATGGCTGTTATACTCGGTACGGAGGGTGAGGGGCTTAAACAGTCAACAATTGAAAGTTGTGACTATACAGTAAAAATACCTATGGCGGAGGGCGTTGACTCTCTGAATGTAGCTGCCGCAAGTGCGGTTGCTTTCTGGGAACTGAGAAAAAATCACTGAAAAAATCCTTATAATGTTTATTTATATATTGACAAATTACGAATAAAGTGATATAATAAAACCAATTCAGAGACTATTAAAAGTAACGTGATTGTTAATATTTTAAATGAGGTGATTGCTATGAAATTCAGACGCTTTAAAACTTTACTTGCTTCGGTTATGATAGCAGGAACAGCTGTGGCAAATCTTGTCACTGTACCTGTTTATGCAGATTACCGTGTAAACGGTTCTGTGGAGTATCTTGACAGGGGAATAAATGCAGTAAATACGGGAAACGGTATGATGATTAGCTGGCGTTTTCTTGCAAATGATGCAGATGATTCGGTATTTAAACTGTATCGTGACAATGAATTGATTTATACAAGTGATGTCGGTAATGCTACTTCATATCTTGACCCGTCGGGTAACAGTTCTTCAAAATACAGAGTTGAAACTTTTTCGGGTGGTAGAGCTGTATCTGTTGATTACTGCAATATGATAAGTAATGAATCTTATTTTGATATTCCGCTTGATGTTCCGAAAGGAAGTAGCGGTTATACTTATAGTCCTAATGATTGCTCTGTAGGCGACGTTGACGGTGACGGACAATATGAAATTTTTGTCAAGTGGGACCCCTCAAACTCTCAGGATAATTCAAAGTCGGGAGTTACGGGAAATGTCTACATTGACTGCTACACGCTTGATGGAAAGAAATTATGGCGGATAGATTTGGGTAAGAATATCCGTGCAGGAGCACACTATACACAGTTTCTTGTTGCGGATTTCGACCTTGACGGCAAAGCGGAAATGACCTGTAAAACCGCTGACGGTACAGTTGACGGAAAAGGGAAAGTAATAGGTGATGCCTCAAAGGATTACAGAAACAGTTCAGGATATATTCTTGACGGTCCTGAATACTATACGCTTTTCGACGGTGCAACAGGTGAAGCTCTTGATACCGTAAATTATGAGTATCCACGTGGAACTGTCTCAAAGTGGGGCGATAAGTACGGAAACCGTGTTGACCGTTTTCTTGGTGCTGTATGCTGTCTTGACGGAGTAAAACCGAGTGCTGTTTCAGTACGTGGCTATTATACAAGAATGACCGTTGTTGCATATGACGTTGTTGATAAGAAGCTTGTGAAACGCTGGGGATATGATTCAGGCAACTCGGCATCAGGTGATAAGACGGGTTATGGTAACGGTAATCATAACTGTATGCCTGCTGATGTTGACAATGACGGTAAAGACGAACTTATTTTAGGTGCTGTATGTTTTGACGATAATGGTTCTGTCCTTTGGTCAACAAATCTCGGACACGGTGACGCTATGCATGTAAGCGACTTACTGCCCGACCGTAAAGGTATTGAAGCATGGGTGTGCCATGAGGATAAACCTTATGGTGTTTCGCTTCTTGACGCAAAGGACGGCTCTACCATTTTCCATTATGACCATTCAAAAGATACGGGACGATGTGCAGCCGGTAACATATATGCAGGAAATGCAGGTGCGGAGTTCTGGTCAACGGCTTCCGGAGACGTTTATGACGGTAAAGGCAATGCTACAGGAGTTTCAAGACCGTCTGTCAATTTCCTTACTTACTGGGACGGTGACCTTGAAAGAGAACTCCTTGACGGAACTGTTATTCAGAAAATAAACGACAAGAAAAAAGCACAGACTATTTTTACTGCGGAGGGTTGTGAAAGCTGTAACAGCACAAAGGCAACTCCTTGTCTTTCCGCCGATATTCTCGGTGACTGGCGTGAAGAACTTGTTTTGAGGACAAGTGACAATAAATCGTTGAGGGTTTACTGTACTCCCCATACTACTGATTACAGAATTACAACACTTATGCACGACGTACAATATCGTGAACAAGTTGCAGGACAGCAGACAAGTTATAATCAGCCTCCGCACCCGAGTTTTTATCTTGGCAGTGACAAGGAACTTCCCGAACGTCCTGATGTTAAAGTAGGAGAGGGAATCGGTATTGAAAAAAGTCCTGTGATAGACACAAATCAGTATTATATGATTAAGAATAAAAACAGCGGACTTTATCTGACGGCAGAGGGAAATGACAACGGTTCAAATGTTTCACAAAGCAGTACGGGCGTTGAAGCTCCTGCAATATGGAAATTTGTGGACAACGGTGACGGCTATTTTAAAATATTGAACCAGCAGGACGGCACTAAATATCTTGACGTAACAGCCGGAAAGACCGACAACGGCACTAATATAGAAATATACAGAAGTGCTACAAAGCCACAGGCACAGCTTTTCAAACTTATTGAAAACAGTGACGGAAGTGTTATAATTGCTACAAAGGCAAGCGGTGAGAAATCGTGTGTAGAAATAATAAATGCCGAAACGGGAATAGGTGCAAACGTTCAGCAGTGGGAGCGTAACAGTCATGCTTGTCAGTCATGGATACTTGAAACCGTTGACTATAATCCCGATGAAAGCTTTATTTACGGCGACGTTAACGACGACGGACGTACAGACAGCTTTGATATGGTAATGATGAGAAAAGAACTTGTTTCGCCTGTTCTCAGCTATTCAGAGAAAAAACGTGCGGATGTCAATGCAGACGGCAAGGTTGATATTTCGGACGCTGTTGAATTGCAGAAATATATTCTTGACGGTACTTATTTTACAGCAGTGAAATAAAATTATAAAATAAAGGACTGTTGCAGTTGCGAAACTGTAACAGTCTTTTTGGTATTGACATATATCGGAAAAAACAGTATAATTTTAATTACTGTATTTATTAAGGAAAGGTGATTGATATGTTACATAATATGAAACTTAATGCTTCACCGTTTGAGAAGATAAAAAACGGTACTAAGACAATTGAACTCCGTTTTAATGACGAAAAGCGTCAGCAGGTAAAAAAGGGCGATTTTATTGAATTTTCATGCATTGGTAATCCGTCCGATAAGATTGTGACAAAAGTTACCGCACTTCATTATTTTAACAGCTTTGCAGAATTATATAATAGTTTACCTCTTATGCAATGTGGCTATACAAGGGAAACGGTTCAGAATGCAGATTCGTCTGATATGGAAAAATTCTATTCAAAAGATGAGCAGGAAAAATACGGTGTAGTCGGTATAGAATTGGAAATTAAGGATATATATTAATTCTTGGTTATAATTCACATTTATGAAAGGCGATTTTTGTGCATTTTACAGAAGTTACGGAAATACCGTTGACTTGGAGTGTACTCCAAATATTATAATAAAAAAGTAGTATTTGAATTTATTCTGATGTTATGGAGGGAATTTTTATGAAAATAATCGAAAATAAGACTTTTGACGAAGAAAGAGCTTTATATGGCAGTGAAAGTCTCATAATAAAAAAATGTATTTTTGACGGTGAGGCGGACGGTGAAAGTGCTTTGAAAGAGAGTTCGGACATACAGGCTGAGGAATGTTTCTTTAATCTGCGTTATCCGTTCTGGCACGATAACGGTGTTAAAATATTTAATTCAGAAATGACTGAATTGTGCAGGGCTGCTTTGTGGTATTCAAACCATGTTGAAGTACGTGATTCAGAACTTCACGGTATCAAAGCATTGAGGGAATGTAATTACATTGATATGGAAAGATGTGATATAAATTCCACGGAATTTGGCTGGTTTGTGAACAATATAAAAATGAAGGACTGCGATGTAAAAAGTGAATATTTCATGATGCGTTCGTCATGTATTGAATTTAACAACGTAACTCTTAACGGAAAATATTCTTTTCAGTACATTCAGAATGCCGTATTTGAAAACTGTAATTTTAATACAAAAGACGCTTTCTGGCACGCTAAAAATGTGGTTGTCCGTAACAGTACGATAAAAGGGGAGTATCTAGGCTGGTACAGTGAAAATCTGACCTTTGAAAACTGTAGGATTATCGGTACACAACCGTTATGCTACTGTAAGTCGCTGCAACTTGTTGACTGTGAAATGATTGACACTGATTTGTGTTTTGAAAAATCAGACGTTCATGCAGTTATAACAACACCTGTTATAAGTATAAAGAATGTTCTTTCAGGATATATTTCAGCGGTGTCTGTCAGTGAAATAATCAGCGACGACAAATCATCATGTGAAATAGTTATTAATCAGTAATTCATATAAGGGTATGCAGAAATATTCTCACATACCCCTTTTGATTATTCTGATTCACTAAGATAAATTGATACACGGTTGTCAAGCATATCCGCACATTCCTGTGGGGTTGTCTCTCCTGCAAAACACTTATGATATTCTTCAAATACAATATTTTCCACTGTATCGCTTGTGTACGGTTCAAACTCAACATTTCTGATATAGTCAACTACTTTTTTCAAAGCTTCTTCAGAAATTTCCACCTGTTCATCACTGTTTGGCAGATACTGCGGACAGTGTACGGACATACTGTTATATTTACTTTCATTAAGCTGTGCGGTCAATTGTTTTTCGGTAATGGGCATACTGCACATCATAATTGTGTTGATTAAATTATTGTTAATAACAGTGTCTATAAATTCGTAACCCTGTTGTTTTTTCTGACTGGTTTCAAGTATTCCAAGCATTGAAAATGTTTCTGTAACATAACCTTTTCCGCTTTCAGACGGATAACCGACAAAAGTTATATCTTCACCGCCGAAATAGCTGTAAAGTGATTGTGCAACTACATAGTTTATTCCAGAAAGGTGTACCTCCTCAACAAGAGCATGATTATTTATAAGTGCGTCATTATCTGCTGTATATGGCTGAAACGGCGGAAAATTATTTATATTTCCGAGCATTTCCATAAAAGCACCGCCGAAATCACAGGTATTATTACTGTAGTCCACAGCATCAACGGCTACACGTTTTATAAAATAATTTTTCCTGTCATATTCCATCCATTCGTGGTATAGGAAACTCATATCTTCGGGCATATTATTGAAAGCGTTTATTGCCTGTGCGGGAGTCCAGTTTTCCATATTTTCACCGACGTTTTCGGTTTTTGCGACGGCAGTAAATAATTGCCAGCTGCCACAGATAGCAGGAAGTTTGCCATTCACATCCAGTCCTTCTAAAACGTTAGGCAGGAAATCTTCTTTTTTAAGATTTTCAGACTGCTCCATAAGCGGATACATATCGGTCATGTAACCTTTTCTTACAAGTTTGGTAATGTCATCAGTATAAGAGTATACAACGTCGGGTGTGTTGCCTGAAATCATGTCCAGATGAAGCAATTCAAAGGAGTCTGTTTCTTCACTGTATGGGTAGTATTTAATATCAACGTCACAGCTCATCTTTTTTGTAATTTGGTTTTTGACTTGTGACAAGTCAATAGTAGTTGCAACAGTCAGGGGTGTTTCATTGTTGTCTGTGGCTGATTCGGAAGAAGTAGGAGCAGTGGAGTCCGTTTCCTTGTTTTTTTCATTGCACGAAACAGTGTTCAGCATTGCAAGCATTGTTATAAAAATCAATAGTTTTTTCATTGTATTTTGTCCTTTCGTTTTGGATTTGTGGAAAGTCGTAAAAAGTCCTTTCATGTATAAGTGATTTTAAAGGACGAAAAAGACGAAGTATCTATAAATTTTTATTATTTAATCAATACCTTTTTATAATTTAAACTCCTTTTTCTCTTTTGTGTTGATGGCTCTGGTCACTGGCAATTTCACTAACAGCCGCTTGAAACGGAAAAAGGGTCGTGATATAATCGGCTCGATCAATAAATATTTATGAGGTAATTAGATGATGGAAGATAATATCTATGTCAAAATAAAAGCAGTATTAAAGCATAAGCCAAAGGAACTGTCAAGTTTAGACCAGTGGCTTTTTGTAGCAGTTAATACAGCTAAATCAATCATTGACAATACGAGTAAAAACAATTTAGGTGATGTGATGAAGTTATCCGAGTGCAACAGTACCAGTCAAATTCAGCATGAGTTTGATATTATACAAGGTAAATTCGGGCGAGAGGGTTTTTCCCAACGGTACAGTCCTGTTTACCTTTATCTTTGTTCTTTAGTGGCTAATTTCTCCAATCAAGAGCTTTCAGATAAGGATAAAGAATTGATAAGGCAATATAGTATTGTTAAAACCTATCTGTTATACGAAATTTAGAAATAAGGAGCTCGACAAATTTCATTTTATCAGGCAGTGGGCTATTCGGCTTTCTGCCTATTCCGTCATTTTGACGATTGTAAAAATTTATAATCTTTTTTCAACACAAAAGAGAAAAGGGACAATTTAAACATAAGGTTGACAAAAAATAATTTTTATGTTAATATTATAAAGTTGTTTTTTGTCGAAAAGGATATATTGGAAAAAAGGAGTTATATTGTGAAGAATAAACGATTATTAAGTATAATTACAGCATTGGTCATGTCATTTGCTTTTTTACTGCATATTCCTGCTGAACGTTTTGCAGGAAATGCGGCGGAGGGAAGGCTTTATAATCAGTATGAAGAAAAGTGGCAGAATATCATATTTAATAAATATGCCTTTACTCAGAATAGTATGTATATATCGGGTTGTGGTATTTTTTCTTTCTGCAATGCGATTTATGTACTTAACGGCAATGCCATAGACGCTGTCAATATTGCGGCATGGGCGGTTGATAACGGTTCGTATCAGCCCGGAAACGGCGGAATGTATTATCTTTCTTTTTATGATAAGGTAGAATCGGGATACGGCGAACTTTTTAATTTCAGCATTGACGGTCATTATTATGGCAGGATAACTGACCAAAGACTTGTAAATCATCTTAAAAACGGCGGTGTTGCCGCTATTCACGTATACGGTCACTTAATGGCTGTTACAGGATATGATGAAACAAGCAATACATATCATGTAATTGAAAGTGCGGTCAGCAGTACAAGAGGATTAGAGCCTGTCGGCTGGGTACCTGCTGAAAAAATGTGCAGCGGCAATACAAATGTTGACTGGTATGCTTTAATCAGTGACACAACACCACCCGTTACAGAAGTTCCCGACGCTCCGCAGTTATCGGTTGAAAAAAATCTGTTTCCTGTTGACGAACCTGTAAAAATAACGTGGGATTCTGTGGGAAATACAGACTATTATTCTGTTTCGGTTTATCGTGATGATGAACTTTATGATAGTATAGAACCGTATGAAAGTACAGAATATACAGAAAATCTTCCTGAAGGAAGTTATAAATTCTGTCTTAATGCGTGTAATGTTGTGGGAAAGTCGTCTGAAGGTAAAGTGATATTTACGGTCGGAGACGTTATGAAGGGCGACGTAAATTCAGATAATTTAATTGATTCGTCTGATATAATGCTTTTACAGAAGTATCTTTTATCTTCAGAAAATCTCACTGAAAAACAGTTTAAATCTGCCGACATGAACCGTGATGGCATTGTCAATGCTTTTGATATGGTATTACTTCGTCAGCTTCTCGTAAAGCAGTAAAAGCTATTTTACATATATTTCTTTTTCTGTTCCTATATCTCCCTCAAGTTTATATGTGACAGTATAGACAAGGGAGTTTTCTTTTTTTTCGGTTTCAATAGTACGGTCAAGAACAGTTACATCTTCACTCAGGAAATTTTTTTCATAAAGGTAAATTTTCTGCATGATTCTTTCTGAAACTTCTTCATCACTGAAAGTTGTTTCACTTAATTCAGTTTCGGTAATTTTATTTCTTATAATGCCTATTGGCATAGTTTTCCCGAAAAGACTGAAATATTTTGATGTTTCGTCCGAATTGAAGTTTTTGTATTCGTTTTTACCGAAAAAAAGCGGTATTTTCAGACTGAAAAGTTTAAGCCATTTTTCGTCGGAAGTTTTTCCTGTGGGATTATATTTTGTTATGGTATAGTTTTCCTCAAAAGTTATTGTTTCTGTGTAAGTGCCTGTAATTTTACCCATAGCGTGATGTATATTTACATGACCTGTTTCATCTTTTGTAACTCCGCTTATCAGCAGAGTACCTTTCGGCACATAGTCACCTACTTTGTGCATAAGCTGTCCGTCATATACAGAAGTATAAGTAATGTAAGCGTCGTGTCCCGAAATTACGTTGCACGGCATACGTTCATTAATCATTTCAGGTTTTTCAACAAGTTCCGTGACTTCAACAACAACGCGATTTCCCGTTATATGCATACCTGCCCATGCAACTCCGTCAACCATGAGACGCAGTTCGTTTTCACAGTACGGGAAATTTATGTCTTTAATAGGTGTACCCTGTTTTATGTTCAGTTCTTCAAGTGCGGAAAGAATGGCATGGTCACTGACTTTTGAATTTCCCTGAATTTCTATTGTCATGACTATACGTGAGAAATAAAGCGATGCCGTAAGCACAAGAACCAGTCCGGCTATTATTCCGAAACGCCGACGATGACGGATAGCTGTTGATGAAATTGTATCATACTCAAAACTTGTAAGTTCTATGCCGAGTTCTTCCGCTATAGGACTTATTTTTTTCAGGTCACGGCGGTAAATTTCAGCATAGAAAACATCATTTTTACAATACTGTGCGAAGCAGTTTATTTCACTGTTATGCAGTGCATTTATGAACTTATACAGATTTTTTCCTTTGGCGTTAATCTTCACACAACCTTTTATCTGATTTTTCATCTTGTTTGCCGTTCCTTTCTGTAAATTCTATCTGTGAAATTTTTCCGCTTATCATCAGACCGTCTTTATTGAAATCATATGCTCTCAGACCGCTTCCCCATATATTTATACAGAGCTTTCCCGAAATAAGACGCATGAAAACTTCGCTGTATTCTTCTATTCTGCGACAGTTTTCTATCAGCAATTCTTTGTTGCCGTCCATATGGATAAGAGGTGTCAGATAAAAAGTCTCAAGAGTTTTATCAGTAATTCTGCCAAACATAACATCACTCCTGTCTTAAAGTTTTGATTTTTTCATATTCGCAGAACAGCACAAAAGTCATAATAATAAGCATTATGGACGGTACGGGGGAATGTGCCTGATGTGTACGGACATTAAGAGAAGATGTGAAAACAGTTTCGTCCGAAAGCATGAAAGGTGTTATAATCCTGCATATGAAGAAACTTATTACGGCTGATAAAGTTCTCATTATAATGAGAGGCTTTAGGGAAAGTTTTCCCGAAGTTATAGCCGAAATCTGAAAAATAACACATATTCCGCCGAAAGAAACGAGTGAACTCAGATACGGAAGAAGTGCATAATTTCCGTATGTAAAACCGTTTACGGCAGTTACGTCCATTAATGCCCTTATCAGTTGTTCTGATTCTGTTCCGTCAAGCTGTGCTATTTTTGAAATCATTACGCCGACAGCGGATATTATACCGAAATGGTTCATAATTTCAGTGACAACCGCAAAGGCAATTACCATGAAACATATGTCCGCCATTGAACGTCCGCCACTCATAACACAGTCTGTAATCATATCGGAAGAAAGTTTTATTTCAGGCGTACTTTTTTCTGAATTGCAGTTTTTACGCATGAATACGGACACAAGAAGTGCAAGAATAATATTTGCACCGACCGCCGAAACAAGAATTATATTTCCTGCTGACGAACTTCCATAAAGCTGTCCCGAAATACACCCGAAAATAAAAGCAGGTCCTGCACCGAAACAAAGACCGCAGAATATTTCCGCACGTCTCTTTTCTATAAGACCGTTTTCATATGCGGAACAAAGCATTTTTGTGCCTACAGGATAGCCTGCAAACATACTGAAAGTAAACACGGGGAAAACTATTCTTTCCATACCGAAAAAAATTTTTCCGATACCACCCGTAAATTTTGATATGATTCCCGTTATTCCGCTTTTTATAAGGAGGGACGAAATAATCATCATGGCATAAAGAGACGGTATTATAATATTAAGACATCGTTCAAGTGCGTCCGAAACAGCGTTGCTTATTATTTCAGTTTTTACAAGACATATTACCGCCGTAATAATAAGAATAAAAAATTTTAAATAAAGGAAAAGCTTTTTTCTGATATTCTTCATAATAATCACCTTATTAATCATATTATTAAAGAATGAAAATTATGTTGAAATGAAAA
>DETU01000035.1:34149-43486 GCA_002362175.1 Ruminococcus sp. UBA3280 | reverse complement strand
ATGTTGAAATGAAAATTTTGTGAGTGAAAGCGGAGAATGAATTGCGTAAAAATCCACTTGACAAACTAAGAAATATATGATATTATAAAATTGATATAAAGATAAATCAGGATATTGTATTTTCGTTGCCTGTGCCACAAAGAACGGTAACCAAGCCGTTGGGTACGGAGAATATGAAAGGAGAACGGATTAGGGGTAATCATTCCTCTATGATAAGGGATTTGCTGAGTATCCTCTTTTTCCCGTAATCAGTCGGGACATAATATGTGCAAAGTCAGTTTTGCAGACAACTCAGAAACCGTGGGACACACGGGGTTAGCTCGCTGGTACTGTATTCATTGGAATACTTGAACGAGAAGCTCCCTCCTCTATATGTGTATAGGCGGTGGGAGTATGTCATGAAAATAAACAGGTTAAGGCTTGTTTATATAAAAATTCCCGTGTGGATAGAATAAAGAAAAGAGTTTTATATATGAGTAAGAAAAATAATGATAATAATTATCCTCGCAAGGTATTCAGTTCAAGCATGGCTGTACTTTGTGCGTTGTTTGTCGCAATAACTTCAATTCTTTACATTCTCTACAAAGGCTGGAGTGCAAAGCTTGATTTTGAGAAGTGGAAAGATTATGATGAATGTGGCATCTGATTGAAAATATTGGACAGGGCGGGAATTTTCCCGTCCTGTTTTTGTGTATGACTATTGATTAATTACGGTTAATATGCTATTATATAAGTACTAATTTTTGTAAAGGGAGATTTTATGCTTGTTGCTTTAAATAATATAAATAAATTTTATAATGGAAATCAGCTTTTAAACAATATTTCACTGACTGTTGATGAAAATGACAAAATCGGTCTTGTCGGAAATAACGGTTGCGGAAAGTCCACGCTTCTTAAAATAATTACAGGTTCTGTTGAACCCGACCGCTTTACCGAAAAGGACGGTATTATTTCAATAGCTTCAAAGACAACTATCGGTTATCTTGAACAGATGGGCGGACTTGATTCCGAAAAAACCGTAATGGAGGAAATGCAGAGTGTTTTTGAACCTGTTCACCGTGCTATAGACCGTCTGCGTGAAATTGAGATTGAAATTGAAACGGGTGATAATTCGTCTGCGGACGAGTATCAGCAACTTTCATCTTGGATTGAAGCAAACGACGGTTATAATACTGATGTTAAAATAAAAATGATTCTGAATGGTATGGGATTTACCGAAAACGAACTGAAAAGAACGGTTTCGGGATTCAGCGGAGGTGAAAAAACACGTCTTTGTATTTCAAAACTTCTGCTTGAAGAACCTAATCTTCTCATACTGGATGAGCCGACCAATCATCTTGATTTCAAGACGATAATGTGGCTTGAAGATTATCTGCGTTCATATAAGGGTGCGGTTCTGATTGTGTCGCATGACCGTTATTTTCTTGACCGTCTTTGTACTTCCATATGTGAAATAGAAAGAGGTACTCTTACACGCTACAGGGGAAATTATTCTGCATTTGTAAGACAAAGAGAGGAAAATGACACACGCCGTGCGAAAGAGTACGAAATTCAGCAGAAACAGATTGCAAAGCTTGAAGATTATGTTGCAAAGAATCTTGTACGTGCTTCCACAACTAAAATGGCACAGAGCAAACGTAAGCAGCTTGAAAAAATGGAACGTGTTGAAAGACCTTTCCATGAAACGAAAACAGCAAAAATCCGTTTTACTTATCCCATAGAACCGCCGATAGACGTTCTTAAAGTGAAAAACGTTGATATATCGGTAGGTGAGGGAAGTTCACGAAAAACTCTTGTTGACGAAATAAATTTTGAAGTCCGCAGGGGAGAAAAAGTCGGAATAATCGGTGATAATGGAATAGGCAAGTCAACGCTTCTGAAAATCATTCAGGAAAAACTTGCACATAAAGGTACTGTTCACTGGAACAGTAATATTAAAATATCTTACTTTGAACAGGAAAGCACGAATCTGAACCGTGAATTAACCGTCATGGAGGAAATACACAGCCGTTATCCGTTAATGTCTGATTTGGAAGTCCGCAGTCTGCTTGCACAGGTAAGACTTACAGGTGAGAATGTTTTCAAGGAAACCGGAGTTATCAGCGGTGGAGAACGTGCAAAACTCTGCTTTGCTATTATGATGCAGGAACACGGAAACGTCCTTATACTTGATGAACCGACCAATCATCTTGACCTTTCTTCAAAAGAGGCGATAGAAGAAGCACTTGTCGAGTATACGGGAACGGTTATTTTTGTTTCGCATGACCGTTATTTATTAAGCAAAATTGCTGACCGTCTTATTGAACTTACAGATGGCACATATCGCTGTCATAATTACGGCTTTGAGAAATATCTTGATGTACTGCGTGACGAACAGACAGAACAGAAAAGAATCGCCGACGCAGAGAAGTTTGCAAAATCAGCTGAACTTGCAAAGGAAAAAACTGTAAAGGCTTACCGCAGTAAACAGCAGAGAAGTGCCGATGCAGCCCGAAAAAACGAGATGAAACGTCTTGAAAAGGAAATAGACGTTTTACAGGCAAAAATAGATGTTCTCACAGAAGAAATCTCCAAAGAAGAAGTTTACAGCGATTATGAACTGATGAGTACAAAGTGTACTGAAATCGAACAGCTGAAACAGCAGATAGATGAGAATTTTGACAAGCTTATTGAACTCGAAGAACAGTGATAATTTTTTACAACTTATATACCGTTCAATTGTCGAAATTTAACAAAAAATGTTTTACATAAAAAAATATATTGAAAAATTCCTGCCGATATGGTATAATAATAATTAATCATTCTGCGGTGAAAACCGTAATAAAATACCGGAGGTTTATACTATGAAACACATTCAGACAATCAACAAGGCTAACCTTAAGGAGTCCGCTAAGAAGGGCGGCTGTGGCAAGTGTCAGGCTTCATGTCAGTCTGCTTGTAAGACTTCATGCACAGTTGCTAACCAGAAGTGCGAGAGATAAGAAATTCTTCTGCATTTCCCTTGAGGCAGTATTGTTATAATGCTGCCTCAATTTTTTAGTTATGAGGTGAACGTTATGGTATTCAGTTGTCAGATGTGCGGTGCCAATCTTAACATACAATCGGGTATGCGTATATGTAAATGCGAATACTGTGATTCTGTTCAGACTGTTCCCGACCTTAGCAGTGAGAAGAAACTGCAACTTTTCAGTAAAGCCAACAGCCTGCGTTTTGCCTGTGATTTTGACAGAGCGTCAGATGTTTACAGGGATATTGTGAATGATTTTCCCGAAGAAGCTGAAGCCTACTGGGGACTTTGTCTGTGCAAGTATGGCATTGAGTATGTCGTTGACCCTCAAACACAGGACAGAGTGCCGACGTGCCACCGTACTTCTTTTGAAAAGATTCAGGATATTCATGAGTTCAGGAAAGTTCTTGAATACTCGGACGTAAGTTTAAGAAATGTCTACATACAGCTTGCGGAGGTAATTAATGATATTCAGCAGAGAATACTTGCAATTGCCGTGAACGAAAAGCCGTTTGATGTTTTCATATGTTACAAGGAAACCGACAAAAACGGCAAACGTTCAGCGGACGCACTTCTTGCTGAAAAACTGTATTCCACACTTACACAGCAGAATATAAAAGTATTTTTTGCACCTGTAACCCTTAAAGATAAACTCGGTACAGAGTTTGAACCTTACATATATTCGGCGATAAATTCCGCACAGATTATGGTTTGTGTCGGAACTTCTGCGGAACATTTCGATTCCGTTTGGGTAAGAAACGAGTGGAGCAGGTTTATTGAACTTATGAAAAAAGACAAGTCAAAAATACTTATTCCGTGCTATGCGGATATGTCTGTAAGTCAGTTGCCGATTGAGTTCAGAGGATTTCAGGCACAGGATTTGTCCGAAACAAACGCTTTTGAGAACGTCATGAAAAACGTTCAGGACATAATGAAAGCAAGTGAGGGTGCAAAATCTCAGTTAAATGTACTTATGGAGCAGTTTGAGGGACAGCTGAAAAATGAACGTTCCAAGCTTCGTATACTTGAAAATATCAATCATCAGCAACTTATCTATGAAAAGAGAAATGCTAAGAAAATTTTTAAGGAGGAATATTTTCACCCTTTAAAAATTATAGGTGCAGATATTCTGATTATTGCTGTAACTTTATTCATGATGGAAATATTGGGTGTGAGATTTCAGACTGCGTTTTCAGGCTTTTTTATAGCTTTGATTTTGCCTTTGTTCTTTTTATTGCCTTATGCTAAAAAACGCAACAGAAAAGCTCGTGAAAACCTGACAAGACGGCTTGCATACAATGAAAATGCTCCCGATTTTGATTATGACAGTCAGAATAATGAAGTAGTTCAGCTTCGTGAAATTGCTATAAATGAATATGACAAAAAGCATTTTTCAATAGGCAAAATAATAGGACTGTATATTGTATATTGGTATTTTTCAAAACTTCTTATAATATATGCAGTTGAAATAATTGATTATCTTCCGATAGCCTCAGATTTCGTTGTAGCGTTTTTTCACCTGATACTTCCTGTTATTTTTCTTATCTTTATAATCAGGCATAATAAAAAGCTGAAAAAACAACTTGACGAAAAGCTGGACATAATAAACAAGAAAAATAAAATCTGAAAGGAAAATTTAAAATGATACATAAGTATAAGTTAAACGGATTCAATATAGTTCTGGACGTGAACAGCGGTGGTGTTCATATCGTTGACGAACTCACATACGACCTTCTTGACAACGTTGAACCTCCGTTCACAGAAGAATGTCCCGAAAAGGTACTTGAAAAACTTTCAAAGGTATATGATGAAGAGGACATAAAAAACTGTTATAATGAAATAGTTGAACTCTACAACGACAAGATTCTTTTCTCTGATGACCAATATGAAAAATATGCTGATTATTCAGTAGCTTCACCTGTAAAGGCAATGTGTCTTAATATCGCACACGACTGTAATCTTCGCTGTAAGTACTGTTTTGCGTCTACCGGCGATTTCGGTAAGGGAAGAAAACTCATGTCCTTTGAAACAGGCAAGCACGCTATTGATTTCCTGCTTGAAAAGTCGGGCGACCGTCAAAATCTTGAACTTGATTTCTTCGGCGGTGAACCGCTTATGAATTTCGACGTTGTAAAGCAGATTGTAAATTATGCAAGAAGCCGTGAAGCAGAGTTCAACAAGAAATTCCGCTTTACTATAACTACAAACGGACTTCTTCTCGATGATGACAAAATTGACTTTATCAACAAGGAAATGTCTAATGTCGTACTTTCCATTGACGGAAGAAAGGAAGTAAACGACTTTATGCGTGTACGTGTTGACGGTACAGGCTGTTATGACAAGATTCTTCCCGCTTTCAAAAAGCTTGTTGATAGAAGAGGTGACAAGGAATACTATGTAAGAGGTACTTTTACTAACCACAACCTTGACTTTGCTGATGACGTTTTTGCACTTTATGACGCAGGTTTTGACCAGATTTCAATTGAACCTGTTGTAGGAGATTCGGACGAGTACGCACTTACCGAAAAAGACCTGCCCGACGTTTTCAACGAGTATGAAAGACTTGCAAAGAGAATTATCGAAAATGAGAAGAACGGTAAAAAATTCAATTTCTTCCACTTCATGATTGACCTTGACCAAGGGCCTTGTGCTATAAAGAGACTTCGTGGCTGTGGTTGCGGAAACGACTACGTTGCTATTACCCCCGACGGTGATATTTTCCCGTGTCATCAGTTTGTCGGAAAAGATGAGTACAAAATGGGCAATATTGATGAGGGTACTTTCAATATGGAAATGAAACAGGATTTTGCAAAGGCTCATATCTATACAAAACCCGAGTGTAAGAAGTGCTGGGCTAAGTTCTATTGTAGTGGTGGTTGCAATGCCAACAACTATCAGTACATGGGCGACATCAGAACCGCACACAAACTTTCATGTCAGCTTGAAAAGAAACGTCTTGAATGTGCGATTATGATGAAAGCTATTCGTATTTTCGGAGAACAGGAATAGTAATGGATATATGGCAAAAGCTTTATTTATCAGCAAAATCGGTAAAGAATGAACGTCGTATATCCGATTATGTAACAGCAGGAGAAGTGTCAGCAGCTATACTTTCAAAGTCGGGCAGTATATACACGGGAGTTTGTGTTGATACCTGTTCAACTCTTGGCATATGTGCCGAACGTAACGCCATATTTAACATGATTACAAATGGTGAGAACGGGATAGACAAAGTACTTGCTTTAATGCCTGACGGTAAAACAGGTGTACCATGCGGAGCGTGCCGTGAACTTATGGTACAGCTTATGCCGAAAAGTTATAAAGGTATAGAAATAATGCTTGATTACGAAACCCGAAAAACTGTAAAATTAGGTGATATTACGCCTGAATGGTGGATATAATGAAACGTAAAACACGTACAATAACAGTCAACGGCAAGAAATACATCTGGTGGTGGAATGTTTACTACTATACTACTTCGCTTTTTCTGTCTCCGGAGGGCGACAAAACTTCAACTATCAGTGTTGACTTTACGGACAAATGTATCAACGGTGAATTTAATATGAGTGTTGTTCTGAAAAAGGACGGAACAGAAAAAAATGTAAAAATAGTCGAGCCGGCAATGGCTGGTTTGATTTTGCCGTATTTGCAGGAACAGAGGGCTTTTACAACCCGTAAACATATAGTAATTGACGGTTTTGAACTGCTTGAAAAAATGGACTATGAAGTTGTCGGAATAAAAAAGGGGCTGTACTGGTGATAAGTTATGAAAAAAGCGGTAGTATGTTTTGTTACGATAATAGTTTCTTTGATTGTCGGACTTGTTATTTACGATAATCACATGAAAAAACGTATATACAACGAAAAAATCGCACTCGGCAAACAGAATGCTTGTGCATATATGCATAAAAAGTACGGAATAGACGTTGAAGCGGTTAACGCAGATGTAATTATGGAAGATGATATATTCAGTACATTTGAGGGTGATAACGTTGATGTGACTGTGCGTGAGGGTGAAAAGGAATATCATGTTGAAATAAGCGGAGTTGAAGAAAGTACAGACGGTTGTGACGATTATCAGGCAAAAAAAATAGAAAATGTACTTATTAATATGATAAAAGCCGATATGAAAGACTTTGAGTATGATTTCTACACATATGGAATGTACAGACAACTCTACCGTATGGGCGATACAGACAGTCTGAAAAAAGTTCTGTCGGAACAAAGCGAAAGTTTGTACGTTTATTGCGTAAATAATGATTTTGAGGAAGTACCTGCTTTTGACTTTTTACGACGTAATATTACTGAATGTGAATTTTATTCTTTTTCGTCGCAGGAAATTCTTGATGATTTCATCAAGAACGGTTCAAGTAGCTTTATTGACGCATATGCACCATATATTACTGGCTACCGTGTAGTTGATTTCCCGAAACGTGATAATGAGTGCAGGACGTTCGAAATAGCAAAATATAATGACTTATTGTATTATTTACCATATGAAAGTATTTACGGCAAGCCTGAAAAGGTTTTCAGTGAAATTTCAGAATCTGCTTTTGACTGGGTAAACGGTGAATATGAGTTTTTATCGGCATACAGTCTTGAAGAATGTGGTCAGAATGTTAATATGTGGATACCGATTCCCGACGACAAAGCCGACAAAGAATTTTATTTTGCCTTTGAGTATTACGACAAATACCAAAAATGCAATATACGGGAAACAGAAAAATGTCAGATAATCGGAGATTATGCGTTTAATGAGTTTTGGGATTCCAGTAATTCTAATATGAAAATAGCACTACTGTGTAAATAATAATAAGCCCGAAAGTAATAAGCTTTCGGGCTTGAATTTTTATATATTTTTTATACTATCGGAGAAATCGGGATTGTATTGTGTTCAACGTAAGAATCGTTTTTAACAACTTTTACGTGACTGTAGCAATCCATACCTGTACCAGCAGGAATAAGCTTACCGATAATAACGTTTTCTTTAAGACCAAGAAGTCTGTCACTCTTGCCTCTGATAGCCGCATCTGTGAGAGCTTTTGTGGTTTCCTGGAATGAAGCGGCTGACATAAAGCTGTCCGAGTTGGAAGAAGCTTTTGTGATACCCTGAAGAACGGGACTTGTCTGAACAAGCTGGAGGTCAAATTCACCTGCATCAATTCTTGCCTGAAGTTCTTCGTTGATAGCGTCAATTTCCTTGCTGTCAACGAGAGTACCGGGAAGAAGATAACTGCTTCCTGTTTCCTCAACTTTAATCTTGCGGAGCATCTGTCTTACGATAACTTCAATGTGCTTGTCGTTGATGTCAACACCCTGTAAACGATAAACCTTCTGAACTTCATTTATAATGTAGTTCTGAACAGCCTGTGTTCCGAGGATATTGAGAATATCGGCAGGGTAAATATTACCTTCGGTAAGACGTGTACCCTTTTCAATCTTTTCACCCTCCTGAACCCTGATTTTAAGGTTGTAAGGAATCATATAACTTTCAACTTCGCCTGTTTCGTCGTTTGTAACAACGATATTCTGTGTTGTTTTGATTTCCTCAATGTGAATAGTTCCTGAGATTCTTGAGAGAATAGCGGCACCCTTTGGTCGTCTGCTTTCAAAAAGTTCTTCAACACGAGGGAGACCCTGTGTAATATCTTCGGCATCGGCAGAAGCAACACCACCGGTGTGGAATGTTCTCATAGTAAGCTGTGTACCGGGTTCACCGATTGACTGGGCAGCGATAACGCCGACTGCTTCACCAACTGAAACGATGTTATTGTTTGCAAGGTTAGCACCGTAGCATTTCGCACAAACACCCGTCCTTGCTTTACACTGGAGGACAGAACGGATTTTTATTTTCTCAACGCCTGCTTCCATGATTTTCTTTGCATCGTTGTCTGTAATAAGCTTGTTGCGTGATACGATAAGTTCACCTGTTGCGTCTCTGAGGTCTTCGGAGAGGTATCTTCCGACAAGACGTTCTGCAAACGGTTCAACCACTTCGTTTCCGTTCTTGATTTCATAAACTTCAATACCTTCAGTAGTTCCGCAGTCCTCCTCACGAATAATAACGTCCTGTGAAACGTCAACAAGACGACGTGTAAGGTAACCTGAGTCGGCTGTACGGAGAGCGGTATCGGCAAGACCTTTTCTCGCACCTCGTGAAGCAATGAAGTATTCAAGAATGTTAAGTCCTTCACGGTAATTTGCACGAATCGGAATCTCGATAACCGTACCTGAAGTATTGGCGATAAGTCCACGCATTCCCGCAAGCTGACGAATCTGTGAAATTGAACCTCTCGCACCGGAGTCAGCCATCATCCAGATAGGATTGTA
>DETU01000035.1:33076-33844 GCA_002362175.1 Ruminococcus sp. UBA3280 | reverse complement strand
AGCCATCATCCAGATAGGATTGTATCTGTCAAAATTCTCTTTCAGTTTCTTTGTAACTTCGTCTGTGGTATTTGTCCAAAGTGCGATAATTTTCTTTGTTTTTTCCTGTGACGAGATATAACCGAACTCATATTCGTTTGTAATCTGTTCAACTTCTGCGTCTGCTCGTGCAAGAATATCTTTCTTTTCGGGCGGAATTGAAGCGTCACAAACAGCAACGGTAAGAGCTGCTCTTGTTGAATATTTATAACCGAGAGCCTTAATTCTGTCAAGAACTTCGGAAGTTGTTGTTGTACCGTGAATTTTTATACAACGTTCAATAATGTCGGAAAGCTGTTTTTTGCCGACAAGGAACGAAACTTCAAGGTCAAACTGCTTATCTGAGTTTGTTCTGTCAACATATCCGAGATTCTGCGGAATATTTTCATTGAAAATAAGTCTGCCGACAGTTGCGTCAATAATCTTTGAAACTTTCTTGTCACCGATGTCCTTGGTGATTTTAACTTTGATGTTGGCGTGAAGTGATATGTCGTGTTCATTGTAAGCCATAAGTGCCTCGTTGACATCACGGAACACCTTGCCTTCACCAGGTTCGCCGGGTTTATCCATAGTAAGATAGTATGAACCAAGCACCATATCCTGTGACGGAACAGCAACAGGCTTACCGTCAGATGGTTTGAGAAGATTGTTGGCTGCAAGCATAAGGAAACGTGCTTCTGCCTGTGCTTCTGCTGAAAGCGGAAGATGTACAGCCATCTGGTCACCGTC
>DETU01000035.1:32415-32807 GCA_002362175.1 Ruminococcus sp. UBA3280 | reverse complement strand
ACAGCCATCTGGTCACCGTCGAAGTCAGCGTTAAATGCAGAACATACGAGGGGGTGAAGTTTTATTGCACGACCTTCAACAAGAATCGGTTCAAAAGCCTGAATACCGAGACGGTGGAGCGTGGGGGCACGGTTAAGCATAACGGGGTGGTCTTTGATAACATCTTCAAGAGCGTCCCACACTTTGTTGTCTGCACGGTCAATGAGTTTTCTTGCACTCTTGATATTTGCAATAGCCTTTTTGTCAACAAGTCTTTTAAGAACGAAAGGCTTAAAAAGTTCAAGAGCCATTTCCTTAGGAAGACCACACTGGTACATTTTAAGTTCAGGTCCTACAACGATAACAGAACGTCCCGAATAGTCAACACGCTTACCGAGAAGGTTCTGACGGAA
>DETU01000035.1:30372-32129 GCA_002362175.1 Ruminococcus sp. UBA3280 | reverse complement strand
ACACGCTTACCGAGAAGGTTCTGACGGAAACGTCCCTGTTTACCTTTAAGCATATCGGAAAGGGATTTCAATGCACGATTGTTAGGACCTGTAACGGGTCTGCCGTGTCTGCCGTTGTCAATAAGAGCGTCAACGGCTTCCTGTAACATTCTCTTTTCGTTTCTTACGATAATATCAGGTGCGTCAAGTTCGAGCATTCTCTTGAGACGGTTGTTTCTGTTGATAACACGTCTGTAGAGGTCATTGAGGTCAGAAGTTGCATAACGTCCGCCGTCAAGCATAATCATAGGACGGATATCAGGCGGAATTACAGGAACAGCTTCAAGAATCATCCACTCAGGTTTGTTTCCTGAAAGACGGAATGCCTCAATAATCTGAAGTCTTTTAAGAAGCTTGACTTTTTTCTGACCTGCGGGAAGTCCGACGAGTTCGGCTTTGAGGTCGTCAGCAACTATTTCAAGATTGTTTCTCCATTCAACGTCAATAAGTCCTGCAAACTTCATGCACTCCTCACAGGTACATTCGGTGGGCTTGTTAAGACAGTTGACTTTTTTAGTGCCAAGATAAATCTTTCCCATATCAACAAGACGTTTTTTATGGGTGTCGTATCTTGCCGGGTCATATTCGTTAAGGAGTTTCTTTATTGCTTCCGCACCCATTTCAGCCTTGAAATCGTCGCCGTACTTTTCAAGGTATGAGAGATATTCTTTTTCGGAGAGCATCTGCTTTTTGATAAGTTCAGTGTTTCCGGGGTCGGTAACTATATATTTTGTGAAATAGAGAACCTCTTCAAGACGTTTCTGTGAAATTTCAAGCACCTGTCCTATTCTGGACGGAGTACCCTTGAAATACCATATGTGCGAAACGGGAGCGGCGAGTTCAATGTGTCCCATTCTTTCACGGCGGACTCTGGCTCTTGTTACTTCAACACCACAACGGTCGCAGACCTTGCCTTTAAAGCGGATTTTCTTGAACTTACCGCAGTGACATTCCCAGTCTTTAGTAGGTCCGAAAATTCTTTCACAGAAAAGACCATCACGTTCAGGTTTCTGCGTTCTGTAATTTATGGTTTCGGGTCTTTCAACAATGCCATAAGACCAGCTTCTTATCTGTTCCGGTGAAGCAAGACCAATTTTTATAGATTCAAAAGTATTAAATTCCAAACTGCTACCTCCTGCAAAATAAAGGTAATCCGTTATACAGAACCACTTTTAGCAGTTCTGTATACGGTAGTATTTATGATACGGATAATAATATTAATCCTCGTCGGAGGAATCATCAATGTCAAGACTGTCAAAAAGGTCGTTTTCATCATCATCGTCGAGAGAAAGTTCCTCGTCATCGAATGAAAATTCATCATCTGTATATTCCGCAGAATCTTCCTCATCACTTTCGTCGTCATCAAAAGTGAAGCCTTCATCTCTGATGTCGTCATCAGAATAATTTGTGTTATCGGCGGTTTTTTCGTCAGAGAATGAATCACGTGACGGCATCGGGTCGTCGTCAAAATTCTGTTTGAGGTCAATTTCTTCCTGATTTATGTCAAGAACTTTTACATCGAGACAGAGTGACTGCATTTCCTTGATAAGAACCTTGAATGATTCAGGGATACCCGGTGTAGGAACATTCTGACCCTTTACAATAGCTTCATAAGTGTTTACACGTCCAAGAGTATCATCTGATTTAACCGTAAGGATTTCCTGAAGTGTGTAAGCTGCACCGTAAGCTTCCAATGCCCAAACTTCCATTTCTCCGAA
>DETU01000035.1:17979-30089 GCA_002362175.1 Ruminococcus sp. UBA3280 | reverse complement strand
TCTCCGAAACGCTGTCCGCCAAACTGTGCTTTACCACCGAGTGGCTGTTGCGTTACGAGAGCGTAAGGACCTACTGAACGTGCGTGAATCTTATCGTCAACGAGGTGGTGGAGCTTAAGATAATACATATAACCAACAGTTACACGGTTATCGAACTTTTCACCTGTACGACCGTCATAAAGTGTGAATTTACCGTCTTCGTTCATTTCGAGTGCCTTGGGGTTTATGACTTTGTCCATAGCGTTGAGTTCAAACATATCATCACGATGAGCTTTGTTTTTCTCATTGGCTTCGTTGAATGAAGCACGGATATCATCTTCATGAGCACCGTCGAAAACAGGTGTCATGATGTGCCAGCCAAGAGCCTTACAAGCCATACCGAGATGTACTTCAAGAACCTGACCGATATTCATACGTGACGGTACACCGAGGGGGTTAAGAACAATATCAAGCGGAGTTCCGTCGGGGAGGAAAGGCATATCTTCTTCGGGAAGAATACGTGAAACGACACCCTTGTTACCATGACGACCAGCCATCTTGTCGCCGACGGTAATTTTTCTTTTCTGTGCGATATAACAGATTACACGCATATTAACGCCCGCACTGAGTTCGTCGCAGTTTTCTCTTGTAAATACTTTTACGTCAACGATAACACCTGACGCACCATGCGGAACTTTAAGGGAGTTGTCTCTTACTTCACGTGCCTTTTCGCCGAAAATAGCACGGAGCAGTCTTTCTTCCGCAGTAAGTTCGGTCTCACCCTTTGGTGTAACCTTACCAACAAGAATATCTCCTGAATTTACTTCAGAACCGATACGGATAATACCGTTTTCGTCAAGATTTGCAAGAGCGTCGTCGCCAACGTTTGGAATATCTCTTGTGATTTCTTCAGGACCAAGCTTTGTATCACGACATTCTATCTCATATTCTTCGATATGAACAGAAGTGAAAACATCTTCACGGACAAGTCTTTCATTAAGAAGAACAGCGTCCTCATAGTTGTAACCTTCCCATGTCATGAAGCCGATAAGAGCGTTTTTACCAAGTGAAATTTCACCGTCGGCAGTTGCAGGACCGTCTGCAAGAACCTGACCCTTTTTGATTTCTTCACCAAGTGTGACAATAGGTCTCTGATTTACGCAAGTACCCTGATTTGAACGTTTGAACTTGATAAGCTCGTATTTGTGTTCAATGCCTGTGCTGTCAATAAGGTGGATTCTGTCAGCGTCCACATAGGAAATTTTGCCGTCATATTCGGAAACGATACAAACACCCGAGTCAACGGCAGCTTTATATTCCATACCTGTACCGACAAATGGTCTTTCAGTTTTAAGGAGCGGAACAGCCTGTCTCTGCATATTTGAACCCATCAAAGCACGGTTTGCGTCGTCGTTTTCAAGGAAAGGAATCATTGAAGTAGCAACTGAAACAACCATTTTCGGTGAAACGTCCATGAAATCAACCTTTTCACGTTCACATTCAAGAATCTGGTCACGGTAACGTGCATTGACACGGGCTCTCTTGAACTTTCCGTCCTCTGTAAGAGGTTCGTTAGCCTGAGCAACAACATAGTTATCTTCAACATCTGCTGTCATGTAAACAACGTCTTTTGTTACAATACCTGTTGCCTTGTCAACACGTCTGTACGGAGCTTCAATGAAACCGTATTCATTGATTTTTGCAAAAGTTGCGAGATAGGAAATAAGACCGATGTTAGGACCTTCAGGGGTTTCAATAGGACACATTCTGCCGTAATGGCTGTAGTGAACGTCACGTACTTCAAATCCGGCTCTGTCTCTTGAAAGACCACCTGGACCGAGTGCGGACAAACGTCTTTTATGTGTAAGTTCGGCAAGCGGATTATTCTGGTCCATGAACTGTGAGAGAGGTGAGGAACAGAAAAATTCTTTCATAGCCGAAGAAATGGGTCTTATATTTATGAGGGTCTGTGGAGTAAGTGTGTTGATGTCCTGAGTCTGAATGTTCATTCTTTCACGGATACTGCGTTCCATTCTTGCGTAACCAATTCTGAACTGATTCTGAAGAAGTTCGCCTACTGAACGGATACGTCTGTTTCCGAGGTGGTCAATATCGTCAACAGTTCCGACACCTTCACAGAGATTGAGGAAATAACTGATAGTTGCGAAAATATCGTCAAGAATAATGTGTTTCGGAACGAGGTCGTCGGCACGCTTTTTGATATTTTCTTCAATTTCGTCCTCATCTGCGGAAGTTTCAAGAATTTCACGGAGAACCTTGAAAGAAACTTTTTCGTTTATTCCGTACTTTTCAGCATCGAAGTTGATATATCCTTTGATGTCAACCATGCCGTTGCCTATGATTTTGGCGGTTTTTTCAACTATACGGATAGAAGTTTCATGTCTTTCATTTGTGTAGTATTCTTTTGCCTCAACGTTTACGAAAGCATAGTAAACGCCAGCCTGTTCGATTTCACAGGCTTTGTCGTATGAAATCGTTTCACCTGCGTCCGCCATAATTTCACCTGTAAGGGGATTAATAACGGGTTCGGCAAGTGTGTGACCTGCAAGACGTGAAGCAATACCGAGTTTTTTGTTATATTTGTAACGTCCGAAACGACAGAGGTCGTATCTCTTTGCGTCAAAAAAGAGATTATTGAGGTGAGTCAACGCACTTTCAACTGTTGGCGGTTCACCCGGACGAAGTTTCTTATATACATCTATAAGAGCGTCCGAATTGTTTTTAGTACCGTCTTTCTGAAGAATAGTTTGTTTGAGACGGTCGTCCTCGCCGAACATCTCATAGATTTCCTCGTCAGAACCGACACCCAATGCTCTTATAAAGGTAGTAATCGGGATTTTTCTGTTTTTGTCGATACGAACGTAAACGACATCATTTGAGTCCATTTCATACTCCAGCCATGCACCTCTGTTAGGGATAACTGTTGTACTGAAAAGGTCTTTACCTGTCTTGTCTTTCTCAAATGCGTAATAAACACCGGGGGAACGGACGAGCTGAGAAACAATAACACGCTCCGCACCGTTTATAACAAAGGTTCCGCTGTCTGTCATGAGCGGAAAATCGCCCATATATATTTCACTTTCGCTTACAGCACCGGTTTCCTTGTTGCAGAGTGTAGCAGTTGCCCTCATAGCTACCTGATACGTAGCACCTCTGGATTTACATTCTGCGAGAGTATACTTGGGAGTATCGTCAAAGCGGTAATCCTTGAAATTAAGTACAAGGTTTCCGTTATAGTCGGTAATGGCGGTCATATCACGGAAAACTTCACGAAGCCCCTCTTCTCTGAACCACTTATACGAGTTTTTCTGTACCTCGATAAGATTTGGCATTTCGAGCGGTTCGGTAATTTTACCGAAACTCATTCTGACATTCTTTCCAAGCTGCTTAGGTGTAACATTCACCATAGGCGGAACCTCCTTATTTTTGGATATTCAGACCTGTCCGTAATTTTCATATTTTTAAGAGCAGAAAACGGACAGGTCTTGTTTTGTCATATGGTATCAAATGGAACGGCGAAAAATTTTCGCAGAAACTATTGACAAGTTTGTTTTAGTGTGATATAATAACATGATAACAGGGACAATATCACATATTGATACATTATAATATTATAATACATTATATCAAATATGTCAATAGGATATGGAAATTTTTATCAACAATGCTGGACTTACGAAATAAACCGGCATTGTTTTTGTATATTTGTAATAAAAGTGTATAAAGCGGTTGTAATTTAAGATTTTTTCAATGCGGTTGATATATAATTATTTCGGAAGGGGGAGATTAAGTGAAAAAAATCATATCTTTCATTATATCCGTTTTTGTAGCGGTTTCGCAGTTCGGGTGTGAAAAAAAATCAGATAAATATCCTAATTTTACGGTTGAATTTCTCGACGTTGGAAAAGCTGATTGTATGGTTATGTATACTGAAAACAGTACTGTCATTATTGACTGCGGTGAAAAAGGCGACGGAAAGAAAATTCTTGAACTTCTTGAAGAAAAGGGAATTGAATCCGTTGACTACCTTATAATTACCCATTATGACAAAGACCACGTCGGTGGTACGGCAAAAGTAATAAACAATATTGAAGTGAAAAACGTTCTTGCACCTGATTATGAGGAAAAAAGTGATGAAACAGAAAAGTATATCAAAGCACTTGATTCAAAAAATATTACTCCTGTCCGTGTGACTGAAGATATTTCCTTTACACTTGATAATGTTCGGTATACGGTTTACGCACCAAAGGGAACGTATGACAATGACAATGATTTTTCCCTTGTGACAAAAGCAGTTTACCATGATACGTCATTTTTGTTTACGGGTGACGCTATGTATAAACGGCTTGACGAAATTATGGACATAGGAAAATGTACACTTCTGAAAGTTCCGTATCATGCAAGAAAAATTGAAAATCTCGGTAAGTTTCTGAATAACGTAAAACCGCAGTATGCCGTTGCGTGTACATCGGAAAAAGAGTTTTCCGAAGATACCAAAAATCTTCTTGAAAAATTCAATATCCGATATTATGCTACTTGTTTTAACGGTAATATAAAGGCAGTAAGCGACGGTAATAAAATTGATATTTCTTCTGAAAAATAAAAAACAGGCGTATGTGCATGACATACGCCTTTATTGCTATTTTTTCTTTTTGAAATAAAGTCCTACAGTTTCGCTTGCGGAAAGAATTATAAATACAGCGACAGTACAGCCGATTGATATTGCATAAAGTATTCCTGCAAGACTCATACTTCCGTTATGCTGTGGTATCATTGCAGCACCGGGGAAAATCTGTATTATTCCGAAAACAAGAAAAACGAATGAAGCAAGTGATTTAACAGCTCCTGCACCTGTAATCATAAGAAGTGAGATTGCAGATGTTATTACTGAAATATAAAGTGCCGATTCTTTTATTATATTTCCTATACCGCTCAGGGAGGATTTATAATCAAGACCGAGTTTTCCGGCGTAAAGCATATAGAATGCCACTGCTCCGATTACTCCGATAATTGCTATTACAATAGTAATTTTAAAACCCTTTTTAGCAAGTTCTGCGTTACGCTGTTCTTTAAGTTCGAGCATCATTCGCAGACTTTCCTTTGAATCCTTCTGATTTGAAGTAAGCTGTGAAGCAACAGCCTTTTTAGCACCCTCACGTTTTGCTCTTTCAAGGTCCTCATCAACGAATTTCGGAACATATTTCGGTGGTTCGGGTTCTTCGTCGAGAACAGGAGCGGTAACGGGTTCAACAGGTTTCGGAGGTTCTTCCTTTACTGGCGGAGGAACATAGTTGTCTTCATCAAGAACGGGTGCTGTAACTTCTTCGGGCGGTGCTTCTGCACCGAGTTGCTCTCTCCTCATATTGATGATTTTTTGTTGCTGTTCGTCTGAAAGGTTGTCAAATATTGTCTTTAGTTCAGGAGTAAGAGCGGAAATTATATCCTCATCACTAAGAATCAGCTTTTCGGAAGCTATTTCCGTAGAAGTTTCTTTTTTGGTCGGTTCATATGACGGATTACAGTTGTCCATATCGTCAAGAACGGGAGCGGTAACGCCTGTAGGAGCACCTCGCCTTTGTTCAAAAGCGGGGTTGTATGTATCCATTGTTTCAAGGACAGGTGCAGAAACACCTTTAGGAGCTCCACGCCTTGCTGATTCTGTATACTCTATATCGTCAAGAACAGGAGCGGAAACACCCTGCGGTCCTTCTTTTTTAGGGGTCGGGACATAGTCTATATCGTCAAGAATCGGAACACCGCCGTAATTATTTTCATCGGGCATTAAATCACCTCGTTTACTGTAATATTTTTAATTATCTTATCTTTCTATAACCTGTGCTCTGTCAGGACCTACACCCACCATGCTTACATGACAGCCGACAAGTTCTTCAAGACGTGCAATGTATTTCTTGCAGTTTTCGGGAAGTTCGTCAAAACTTGTACATTTTGAAATATCTTCTGTAAAGCCTTCAAATTCCTCATAAATAGGAGTACAGCCGTCAAGTTCTTCAAGAGCGGGCGGAAAATGTTCTGTAACAGTTCCGTCGGGTTTCTTGTAAGCGACACAGATTTTGAGAGTTTCAAGACCTGCGAGTGTGTCAAGTTTGTTTATTGCAAGACTGTCAAGACCGTTTACTCTTACTGAATGACGTACTATAACGGCATCAAACCAGCCTGTTCTTCTCGGTCTTCCTGTAGTAGTACCAAATTCACCGCCGACATTTCTAATCTGGTCACCTGTTTCGTCGTCAAGTTCAGTCGGGAAAGGACCTTTTCCGACACGTGTAGTATAAGCCTTGGCAACACCTATAATATTAGTAATTTCCTTTGGTCCTATACCTGTACCTACACATACACCTGCGGAAAGCGGGTGAGATGAAGTAACATAGGGATATGTACCGAAATCAATGTCAAGGAGAGTAGCCTGAGCACCCTCAAACATGATTGTTTTTCCTGATTTTGAAGCTTCAAAAGTAAGAACGGAAACGTCGTCCATATAGGAGAGAAGTCTTTTTCCGTATTCTGTATATTCAGCAGTAACGGCATCAAGGTCAAATGCTTCACCGCCGTAAACTTCGGTAATGATTTTGTTTTTAAGCTTGCCTGTAGCCTGAATCTTTTCGGCAAGGAGTTCGGGGTGAACAAGGTCAAACATTCTGATACCGCATCTTTCATACTTATCCATGTAAGTAGGTCCGATACCTCTCTTTGTTGTTCCGATGTCCTTACCGCCCCTGAAAGCTTCCGAGAGACCGTCAAGTGCGATATGCCAAGGCATAACGATATGAGCTCTTGGGTCAATTTTAAGATGACCTTCTGTCTGTATTCCTCTTTCTGCGAGACTGTCAAGTTCTCCGATAAAGTCTTTGGGGTCAAGTACTACACCTGCACCGATAAGGCAGAGAGTATTGGGGTAGAGAATACCCGACGGGATAAGGTGGAGTTTGTAAACTTCACCGTTGTTTACAACAGTATGACCGGCATTGTTACCGCCCTGTGAACGTACAACTACATCAGCACGGGAAGCGAGAATATCAATAACTTTTCCTTTTCCTTCGTCGCCCCACTGAGTTCCTACAACAATATTAGCAGGCATTTGTTTTCCTCTTTTCATAATAATATTAGTGCCGTCAGGCACACTTACAATTCATTATATCACATAATGACATATATTTCAAGTGATATGAAGAAAAAATTTTATTTGTTTATTTTTCGTCTGAATTTTCATCGGAATCGGGATTATCAAAGTCAAGACCTATATAACTTCCAGGATTATATCCGTCGCCTTTCGGACAAATAAGCCAGCCGTCTCCTTTTATTTCGACAACATAAACCCAGTGTTTGTCAATGTCATAATCATCATAACCCTCAATCTGAAATTCAACTTTTATTTTATATGCTGTTTTGATACCTTTTGTATCAAAATTATCTTCATAAAGTTCTGTAATTTCCAGTAACTCTGTTTTTTTGAGTTCCTTTTTGTCGATGATTTCGGCGGAAAGCCTTATATTTTTACCGTAGACAAGTTCAAGACGGTCTTTTTCCTTTTCTATGTTCTCATTGAATTCTGATATGTATTCTTCCCAGTCCTCCGAACTTCCGATATCATGTCTCAACTGTTCTATATAATCGCTCGGAAGCATGATTTTCATCATTTTTTCCGAATTGTTTTTATTGTATGCACTTACAAAGTTTTCTATGGGTCTTTCATATTCGGGACGTGTGCTTCTTACAACAGATTCGTCTGCACCTCCGCTGAAAAGAAAGATAATTATACGTATAAAAGCTATTATCATTATAATTATACATACAGCCCCTATAATAAGCTGACGTTTGTTTGCAGCGGCGGCAGCTTTGATTTCCTTTGCTGCAGTATGATTTTTCTGTTTTTCGGCGGCAATGATGCTTTCCCGACAGTCGCAGGGATTGCCTTCGGAAAGTTCTTTTCCGCAATATCCGCAAAAATGCATGAAGTGAACCTCCGGAAAAAATAATTTATTTGTATTGTAGCATAAATGGGAGTTTATGTCAAGTAAAAATAATTACGGGTGTATATATAGTACACCCGTTTTTTAATTTATTTTGTTATTTTAACGAACTTAACGGGTCAATAAACGAACCGTTGTGAGTAATTTCAATATGAAGATGAGGGGCGAGAGCACTTTCAATGTCGGCAGTCTGTCCGACAACGCCTATCATATCACCGCTTACAAGCATATCGCCTTCCTGAACAGAGAGGTCGTCCGCAAGATTGCAGTATTTTGTGACAAAGCCGTTATGGTGGTCCAGAACAACGGTAACTCCCCATAATGCGTCTTTTTTGACTGATGTTACTTCACCGTTTGAAAGGGCATAAACTTCCGTACCAATTTCCGACGCAAAATCCGTGCCGTTATGGGTCTGCCATGAACCTGTGGTCTCATTTTTTACAAGTTCTGTTCCACTGAAAGAAGTTATGACATTTGTAATATCGGCAAGCGGAGATTTTACATTTTCCAGTTTGCTTACACCTGTTTCAAGAGTTTCCGCATCTGCATCTGCTTCAACTTCTTCTGCTTCCTCCATGTCAATTACTTCCTGAAATTCTTCTTCAGGTGTTTCAATTATGACTTCTTCAACGGGCATGGTTTCAGCCTGTACCTGAACGGCGGTTGTTGTGGTTGTCGGGGTCATGGCGACAACATAAGCAGTGGTAGTTGACTTAGGTAAATTATTGTATTTTTTGTCAACCGGAGTTTCGGGGACAGGTGTGCTTATACCTGCGGAAAGATTTCCTTCGGTGAGTTGTTCACCCTGATTGTAGGCAAAAAGACACGCTGCACCAATCATTACCGCACTTATTCCGAGAGCAGCATAAAATCCCTTTGAACCCTTGATTTTGTTTTCTGTTAATACATTTTTTTTCACGTATAACACCTCCGTCTTTATTTTGGACGGATTAACGGAAATTATACACAGAAAATCAAATCATTAGCTTTCCGAGTGTTTTTCTCCTTTTAAACCTGCTTTTATTCCCTGAATAATTACCTCTCTTGCGTGGACGGCTCTTTCTTTCGGAAGTGCAGGAGTATCACCGAGAGGATATTCTATGCCAAGTTCCTTATATTTTGATTTAGCCATATCATGATACGGAAGAACGTCCAAAGCTTTCAGATTTGTCAGAGTTGAGAGATATTCACCGAGACGGAAAAGTTCGTCGTCGTTGTCTGTTATGTTCGGAACTACAACGTGTCTTATCCATACGGGAATATCAAGGTCACGGAGATGCTCTGCAAAAGCAAGGATATGGCGATTGTCAAGACCCGTAAGTTTTTTGTGTTCTTCGGGGTCGATATGTTTTATGTCAAGCATTACAAGGTCGGTATATTTAAGAACTTCATCAATTTTTGAATGTTCGGACGGATTGTAAACACCTGCTGACGTATCAAGACAGGTATGGATTCCCTTTGATTTGGCAAGTGAGAAAAGTTCAGCAAGAAATTCAGGCTGTGCGAGTGGTTCACCGCCTGTTGCTGTAATACCGCCCGATTTGAAGAATTCCTTGTATGAGTCGTACTCTTTCATAAGTTCTTCAGCGGTCATTTCGTGACCTTTTCCAAATTCCCATGTATCAGGATTGTGACAGTACTGACAGCGGAGCGGACAGCCCTGAAAAAATACTACAAATCTTACTCCCGGACCGTCAACCGTTCCGAAACTTTCTGTTGAATGAATGTGACCAATCATTTTATACACCTCTGTTTTATATAATTTAATAGTATATCATGGTCATTGAGAAGTTTTTCCTCAATGACAAGATTAAGCAGTTTATTTAAAGTTTTGCCGATTTCCGCACCGTTCAGACCTGTTTTTATAAGGTCGTTGCCGTTGACGGCAAGCATATGCAGATTGCGACATTCATTGTTTTCAATAATTCTCCTACCATCTGCAATAAGTTTGTCAAGAACCGTATTCTCATCACGCACAAAATCGTTTTTAGCGGAATTGTCACATTTTTTCATTTCCATAAGTTCAAAGAATAATTTGTCACCGATAGTTGACATCATCTTTTTAACATCTGTTTTTGTGAGGATTTTTTCACTGTGGTGTGCAATAAGCGTTACCGCATAGTTTATTGACTCACTGTCATAACGCAGACGTTTCATTATATCACGTGTCATTTCCGCACCAATTTCAGCGTGCTTTTTGAAATGCCCCCTGCCGGTTTCGTCAAACTTTGCACAGACAGGTTTTGCTATATCGTGGAAAAGCAATGCACGACGCATTTTTATATTATCATGCGGAGCAAGGTTTACCGCACGGGCTATATGTTCCCATACCGTATATTTATGATATGGTGAATGTTGGTCAAAACCTATACAGCTTTCAAATTCGGGAATTACAGTTGTTATAACGTCGCCGTATTCCATGAGAACATTAATACAGTTTTTTCCGCATATCAGCTTATCAAGTTCTTCACTTATACGCTCCTTTGAAATATTTCCGAGACTGTTTTTCATACTGTGGACAGCCTCTGCGGTTTCGGGTTCGATTTCAAAACCAAGCTGTGACGAAAAACGTACAGCCCGCATAATCCTCAGGGCATCTTCCGCAAAACGTTTTTCGGGACTTCCCACACATTTTATTATATTCCTTTTGATATCGTCTGCACCGCCGAAACAATCGTATATGTTTCCCCTCAAATCCATAGCGACGGCATTTATTGTGAAATCACGTCTTGCCAAATCTTCACGGAGATTTGTTGTAAATTCAACATTGTCGGGACGGCGTGAATCCGTGTATTTTCCGTCAATACGGTAAGTTGTTATTTCGTATGGCGTTCCGTCGGCGATAACTGTAACAGTACCGTGTTTTATGCCTGTGGGAATAGTTTTGTATTCACGAAAGACTTTCATGATTTCGTCGGGTAGTGCATTTGTGGTTATATCGGTATCATGGAATGTACGTCCCATTATTGAATCTCTTACACAGCCACCTACAATATACGCTTCATATCCTTCCTTTTCAAGAAGATTTAATATTTCTGCTGATTTTTTGTATGTAATCACACAGTCAGCTCCTTTTTATGTATATAAAATAATTATACAACTTTTTTTTCTGAAAAGCAATAGTCAGTTTTCAGATACTCTTGACGACAATGGAAAATTGTGCTAAAATAATTTCGTAATATTTTAATACGGAGGGGTTTACATTGGCTGAAACTATTTTAAATCAGACAATTATAATGCTTATTCTGATAGCAGTCGGCGTACTTTGTGCGAAACTGAAGATAATAAGCAGTGACACGAACAGGGAACTTTCACAGTTTGTACTTCAGGTTGTCAATCCTGTGGTTATTTTCATGTCATATCAGAAAGAATACGAGGCAAGGCTTGTTAAAAATCTTTTGATTACCTTTGCACTTTCCTTGCTGGCGTTTGCTGTTATACTGGTGACTGCTTACATATTTGTGCGTAAAAAAGACGGCAGACATACGGAAGTGGAACGGTTTTCCGCAATTTATTCAAATTGTGCTTTTATGGGTATTCCGCTTATGTCCGCACTTTTCGGCGACGAGGGCGTTTTTTACCTGACTGCATTTATCACCGTTTTCAATCTTGTTGTATGGACTCATGGTGTTATAATTATTTCCGGTGAAAAAAATATGAAAGAGGTAGTCAAAGTATTCTATTCACCTACAATGATAGCGATTGTTCTCGGAATACTTACATTTTTCCTGAAAATAAAACTGCCTGCCGTTCCTGAAAGTGCATTGAATTTCATCAAGGAAATAAACACCCCTATGGCAATGATTGTTTCAGGTGTTACAATATCGGCAACGAATGTTCCGAAACTTCTTAAAAATGCAAGACTTTATTTTATATGTCTTGTCAAATTGATAATTATACCTGCTGTATTGGCTTTGGTTATGTCACTTTTCAGTGTAGATGAAGAAGTAAGAATGACTGTAATTGTTGCGGCAGCGTCTCCGCCTGCTGCTATGTGTACTCTTTTCTGCATAAAGTACAATAAAAATTCAGTTTATTCTTCTGAAATATTTACGGCGGGAACTATACTTTCAGTATTAACACTTCCTTTAGTTGTAAAACTTACGGAAATTTTAACAAATT
>DETU01000035.1:496-17721 GCA_002362175.1 Ruminococcus sp. UBA3280 | reverse complement strand
ATTTACTGCATTAAGTTTGTAAAAAATGCTGATTTTAATATTTTTTTCAGAAAAATGTTTGAAATTTAGTCAATATGTGTTATAATTAATTTACATCACAGCACAAATTTATTATAAAATACTGCTGTCTTTATATTTAATCAAGGAAAGGAATGGAGTTTATCATTATGGAAAAAAGAGGAATTAGCAAACTTGATTTGAAAAGACGTAACAGAATGCAGATTCTGCGTGTTATCCGTGAATCAGGTCCTATTTCAAGAGTTGATGTGGCAAGTGCTTTGGAAATCACAAGAGCGGCTGTTACCATTATTACTAATGAAATGATTGAAGAAGGCGTTCTTGTGGAAATCGGAGAAGCACCTGTAAATACTGAGAAACTTCAGAAAGGCAGAAGAAAGATTCTCATTGACATCAATGTGAACAGCCGTTTTGCACTCGGTGCTACAGTTGACGAAAAGGAAGTAAGCGTTGGTCTTACAAATCTCAATTCTGAAATCCTCGACAAGTCAAGCATGATTATTGACGAGAGAACAACAAGCAAGGATATTATCAACTACATAATCAAAACAAGCAATGAAATGATTGATAATAGCTGTCTTACAAAGGAGAAGGTTCTTGGTCTCGGTGTTGGTGTCGTTCCGTCAATGTGGGGAAAACTGAAAATATTCTATAAAGATGGTGTACTTGATTTCAGTAACTTTATTGACAAGCTGAAAAGCGGTCTGGACTTTGATATTCACTGCGGAAATGCTATCGGTCTCATGGCTCTTGCAAACAATGATTTCAGAGTACAGAACGGTTATCAGACAAATCAGGCTTTCATCTGCAACGGCAATCAGGTAAATCTTGCTGTTGTTAATAAAAATGAACTTTCAAGCGACTATATTTCATATACTTCAACTATTGAAAAATATATTGTTGCTCCCGACGGCAAGCAGTATGAGGGCTATCCTAACGGTTCTGTAAAGGCTGAACTTTCAAGAACTGCTATGCTCAACGCTTTTTATGATATTTATTCAAAGGAAAAAACTCCCGTTCTCTATGAACTCACAGAGGGTGATAAGAGTCAAATCAATACAGATAATGTATTTATGGCACTTATGAGAGGTGAAGAAGCTGTCAAGAATCTCGTTGACAGTCTTATTGCAAAGTATGCTGTTCTTATCAATAACCTTTCAATAAGCCATTTTGCAAAGAAGATTGTTCTTCATAATTTCAAACTTAATGAAAAGCAGTTTGACTATGTAAAGAGAGAAATGATTCATCTTATAAGCGAAGAAATCGCAGACAGAGTTGTTCTCAGCAAGCTTGACGGAAAGAATAATTTCCTCGGTGGCTGTTCTCTTATTATTCAGGATAACTTCTATGTAAGAGGCGGAATGCAGTAAAATATTTTGATGACTGCCGTGCAGAAATGTACGGCGGTTTTTTTGTTCTTTATATCTGATTTTCTGCATATAATTAAAAAAAGGAGCTGATAATATGGAAACAGAAACAACTCAGGAAGAAATTACAGAAGAAAATTCAGAAAGCGAAAAAGAAGAATGTGAGGACAATACAGAGGAACTGCTTGAAAAATATGACCGCCGTTCAAAAAGAAAAGCTGATGATGTTCCGGCAATGCAGACTGTTGTATGTATTATTACTGCTGTTTTGCTTTTCGGATTTAATATTTTTTACCCCGAAACCTGCGGAGAAATTTTTAAAAAACTGAAAGAACTTGCGTTCAGTCAGAATGAAATTTTTCCGAATCCGATAGACCTCATAACAGAACTGCTTTGATAAAAATAAAAAATACCGTATACAGCGTTAAATTTTCATTTCTTCTGTTTAACGCACTTATTTTTCTGCTGAGGGAAAGCAGTATTATAATGAATTTCTATGCGGTGTGTATTATTCACGAACTGGGTCATCTGCTTGCCATTTTTATTACAGGCGGAAAAATAAAGTCTGTTGTTTTCAGCGGAACAGGTGTTGTAATTACTCCTGAAAAAAATTCACCTCATGAACTTTTTGTGATGCTTTCAGGACCTTTTGCAAATCTTGCCGTATTTATAATTTTTAATATTATCGGTATCGGACAGACTTTCCGTCTGCTTAATCTCGGAACGGCTTTTTATAATTTTCTGCCTTACAGACAACTTGACGGCGGTGCGGGTCTTGCTTTGCTTACAGACGGAAGTCCGCATGAACGTATAATAAATACAGTTCTTACTTGTGTAAAAGTAGTTTTTTCGGTTTTTCTTTTAGGATTGTCGGTATTCTGCGGACATGAATTTGTGCCGTTGTTTTTGGTTTCGTTAATGTTGTTTATATCTGAAAGAGGTCTGCTATGAAAAAAATATTTCTTTCTGTAATTATGGTTTTGTTCACTTCATGTGCTGTTCCCGAAAATTACGGACGGACAGAAGAATCAGTCACATCATATGTGCAGGAAATGGAACAGCTTTACATTGATTCCGATACGGAATATATCCCTTTGAATTATATTAATCAAATCGGAATATGGTTTCCTTATATGCATTTTGATGAATATATGTACGGAAAGACAGAGGACGAATTTCGTAATGCTGTGCGTGAAAAGTTTTCCGAAGCACAGAAAGAGTCCGTAAATACAGTTTATCTGCATATTCACCCATGCGGTGACGCTTATTACAGGTCTGATATTTTTCCGTCGGGAACGTATCTTGACGGCGATTATGACCCATTGGCGATAATGACCGAAGAAGCTCATTCTCTCGGGATTTCCGTTCATGCATGGCTGAATCCTCTGCGGTGTCAGACTGTTGAACAGATGAAGAATATGCCTGAAGATTTTATTGTAAGACAGTGGGCGGAAAATCCTGAATGTCATTTTGTGGAAATTGTAAACGACCGTTGGTATCTCAATCCTGCTTATGATGAAACAGTACAGCTTATTTGTGATGCAGTTGACGAAATAACAGATAATTATAATATTGACGGTATTCATATTGATGATTACTTCTATCCGACTACAGACCCCGAATTTGACCGCATAGCTTTTGAAAACAGCGGAAGTGACAGTCTTGAACAGTGGCGGACGGAAAACTGTACACGTTTTGTAAAAGCCATTTATGATACAGTAAAAAAACATGATGAAAATATACTTTTCGGAATAAGTCCGCAGGGGAATATAGACGCAAATTATAACACTCAGTATGCAGATGTCAGGTTATGGGGAAGTGAAAGCGGATACTGTGACTATATTGTTCCGCAGATTTATTTCGGATTTCAGAACGAAACCTGTCCGTTTATTCCTACTCTGTCGGAATGGGAAACACTTGTTTCAGACGAAAACGTTATGCTGATTATAGGACTTGGTGCGTATAAACTCGGACAGGAGGACAAGTGGGCAGGAGTTGCAGGGGAACAGGAATGGATTGAAAATCCCGATATAATAAAACAGCAGATTGAGCTTGTCAACTCATCATCTGCTGTCGGATATGCTTTGTATTATTAAAAAGGACGTTCAGAAATTTATCTGAACGTCCTGAAAATCATGTGAGAAGGTCAACTGAAAGTTTTCTCGAATTTACATCATAGTAATCACCGAGTTCGGCAACATAGAAACGGAAACATACCTTTCCGTTGAAAGTCATGATGTCGCCTTCTTCTGATACTCCGAGTTCGGCAAGCTGACTGTCATCTAGGGTATTGAGATATACGGAATGATTTTTTTCAACGAAAAACTGACTCATTTCCTTGTCGGTGAGGTCACTGAAATAAAGATTTCCCGTAATATCTTCATGGTCTGCGAGAAGTTCGGCATCGGGGCTGAGTACATAATATCTCTTGCCGTCCCTGCCTATTCCGAAATGTGCAAGCT
The DNA here is from genome assembly GCA_002362175.1 of Ruminococcus sp. UBA3280. Taxonomy (GTDB): domain Bacteria; phylum Bacillota; class Clostridia; order Oscillospirales; family Ruminococcaceae; genus Ruminococcus. The sequence continues at coordinate 13,874 of DETU01000035.1, read as the reverse complement.
GTTCTTCATCAAGTTCGTCAAGGGGAAGCGGGTCAACGTCGTGTGCGGTTTTGCCAATAGCAAACTTATCTTCTGCATAAACGTCACTCATTGAAAGATTGAGTTTTTCGTCAAATGTATATCCTAATTTTTCAAGTTCACTGTCTGAAAGGGAGAATGTGATTTTATCGGAAAGCTTGTTGAGTTCGGTTGTTATATCTCCACGTGACTGTGTTTCCCACTGAACATCAATATTTTCACATATGGGTCTTTCAACATAAACGGCTCTTTCAAGATTTTTTAGTGTGAAGATTGCAAGCGGTTTTTCCTGACTGAATAAATATTCGTCTGCATAGTTTGGTTCAACGTAAACGGCGGTACTTCCGTTTGAACTGTCCTCCGTATTTACGACGGAATAACGGTATTTTCCCGAAGGTGACACGCCTGATGCAATAATTGTTTCCTTTGCGGTAGCGACAAAAAACGAAGTGAACAGAAAATATCCCAATGCACCGAATATATAGAGAAGCATTGTAATTGTACCTAAAGCAGTTTTTGCACCTTCACCCGCACCCGAAAACAGAAGTATAATCACACCTGTAATCATGATTGGAGCTATAAGCCCCCATTCACCGAAATAAAGTATGACGACCGGTAACATTGCCGGAAGGATAATAAAGCTTGCGATACGTGTCAGAATCTGTTTTCTTGAGTAAAGCATTGCAACAAGTGCAATGATTGAAACACCTGTAGTCAACAGGCAAAGCGATACACGTGACATTATATGTATATCGTAGAAAATAGAAAAGTAACAGATACGGCAGACAAGATATGCATAAAATACACTTATCAAAGCAACGCATCTTTTTGTCCATACATTTGATAAAATTTTTTTCATTGCAGCCTCCAAAATAAGAGTTAGTATATTAAAAACCGTGCTATTGCAGGTCACTTACTATATTATAGCATTTTCTGCGACAAGATACAAGTTATTTTTCAATTTTTTTCACGAAAAAATTATCTTGAATTTTTTGTGTTATGCTTTACAAATTCAGTAAAAAACTGTATAATAGTTGTTATAGGAAAAATGAAAAGAGTGAAAATATGAAAAGAAAAATATTTATAATTTTATCTGTAGTAATTATGGTTCTGATTTTCTGCTTTTCTATGGAAAATTCTTCGGAATCTTCACACAGGAGCAGGAGTATTACAGAATTTATAGTAAAATTTTTTGCAGATAATTATGATGATATGTCTTTGAGTGAAAAGAAACATCTTTTTCTTCAGACTGAACATATAATAAGAAAACTCGCACATTATTCTGTTTATACGGTGCTTGGTATTCTTTTGTCGCTGTCTGTCGGTTCAGGTAAGTTTCTTAGTCGTGGGACACTGATAACTTTGGTTTTCGGATTTGTTTATGCCTGCTCCGATGAATTTCATCAGTATTTTGTCAAAGGACGTGAATGTAGGTTTACTGATGTAATTATAGATACAGGCGGAGTTTTAACAGGGATACTTATTTCTATTTTAGTATTCCGTGTTTATAGTCATTTTAAACATAGATTTTTTTCTAATCCCCTCTGAAAAAAGAGGGGATTTTTATATTTCAGCGTAATGATGTCGTTGTGGTCTGTGAAGCCGTTGAAGTGCCGTATGACGATACGGAAGTACCTGTATTAGTTCCTGTGCCTGTAGCTGTACCAGTTCCCGTACCAGTGCCTGTTGTTTCGGGAACTTCACCGTCCTCATTCGGCATAACGGCAGTAGGTTCAACTCCGTTGAGACCATAACACTTCTGATATTCAAGAATAATATCACGAATCATATATTTTGAATATTCACCACCCTCAATAACGCCTGCAAAAGCAATTTCAGGGTCGTCTGCGGGGGCGAATCCGATAAAGAACGAGTTTTGTTTATTTAAATTGTTCTGGTCAGTCTGCGGAGTACCTGTCTTTATCGCAACATCAAAGCCGAGATTGGAAAGCGAATATTTGTATACAGGGACGTTTCTTGAAGCGTCAATCATACCGCCTGTAATGTAGTCGTAAAGACTTTCGTCGTTAAGTTCGATTTTTTCGGCAACAGTCGGCTGTGTCTTGTATATAACTTCGTCAGTACCGTATTTATAGAGACTGTCAACAAGATACGGTTTGTAGCGTACACCTTTATTTGCAATTGTACTTGCAACAACAGCCATTTGCAGTGGTGTCATACCGCAGTCGTAGTTTCCTATACCTGCCTGAATTACAAAACCTACATACCAAGGTAATCCACGCTCTGCAAAAGTTTCGGGATTACAGAGATAGCCTTCAGCGTCGCCAGTTTCAATACCTGTATGTGAACCAAGACCGTAAAGTTGTGAATATTTTGTTATATTGTCGATTCCGAGACGGCTTGAAAGTTCATAGAAATAGCAGTTGCACGAAACCTTTATTGCAGGACGGACTGAAATATTTCCGTGAGTACCTGTACACGAGAATGTTGAACCGTGGAAATTATAGTAATGTCCGCAGTAAAAGGTAGTATATGGTGTTACTATTCCCTCATTGAGACCTGCTGTGGCGGTAACTGTTTTGAAAGTTGAACCGGGTCGATACAAACCATAGGTACAGCGGTTAAGGAGAGGGGAATCCTCGTCGCTAAGAAGTTCTTCATAGTCGGTTGCATAGTCTTTAAGATTATAGGTGGGGGCGGTAGCCATACCTTTTACCGCACCTGTTTTTGCGTCAAGTACTACAATAGCTCCTTTGTTTGCGTTGCCGTGATTCCAGTTTTTCCTAAGATAATCATTAAGAAAATTATCAAGTATTCCCTGTAATTTAAGCTGATAAGCACCGTCTACCGTAAGTTTTACGGTACTGCCCGAATTGGTTTCATTTATTGTTTTAACGCCTGATACAGCACCGTCTGAAACAGATATTTCTTCAAGACCGTTCTGACCTCTCAGTTCGGTTTCCATTGCACTCTCAATTCCGCTTTTGCCGAGAGTATCGTTAAGGGCATATCCTTTTGTTTTGAGTTCGTCGTATTCGTCTGCATAAATAGGACCAACCGTACCTATTTCATGTGGAAGTATATCGCCCCTTGCTATACGTCTTTCTGAAACTTCAACCGCTTCAACTCCTTTGTAGAAGTTTCCGAGTTCTTTTATTTCCGTGATTGTCTGTGAATCGACGTTTTCGGCAAGTACAAGGTCATTGCTGTAGGAAAATTCCTTTTCCAGCATTTCATAGCGGATACCTGCTATTATACGTTTTTCCCTTTCGGTGTAGGTATCTGCTATTTCATAGTCGGAAATAAGTTTGTCAATGCAGTTTTCGGCTGTGGCATAGACATTCAGGTGAAGTTTTTCAACAACGTCTGAAACATCATCTGTTGTAAATTCATATGGTTCGGTCATTGTTATCGGCAGACTTTCCCTGAATTTACAGCTGTGTTTCAGTAAAGACATATATACGTTTATCAGAACTTCATTTCCCTTGCTTAAATCTTCGGGGAAAAAAGCCTTTTGCAGTACAATATCACTCCGCTTGTCGTTTGTTACAATTAAATTGTCATTGAAATCAATAATTTCTCCACGTGTTGCTTTTACTTCTTTTGTGTAAACAAGAGTATTGCTGTCTGATTCTGTCTGACTTACAGTGTCACCACCTACTACCTGTATTTTCATAAGCCGTGTGGCACTTGTGGCAACGGACATGACAACAACACCAACAACAACTATTGATTTGATGGTATCTGATAAAGTCTTTATACAAATCACTCCTTTATAGAAAACCGCACATATAGCCTGTGCGGTTCATAGTTAACGCTGTTCCCCCGATTTTATTGTTTCCTCTATAGTAAGATGAGTTTTGGGCATCAGAAAATGATTTATCATTCTGAACAGCAGATAGACGAAAACCGAAGATATAACCGTATATGCCCAGACTTTAAGAGTATATTCGGTGAATATGCGTTCAGTGTTTTCGTAGTTCCATATTTCGTAGTAGAATTTGTAGTCAAGCAGGCACTGTATGTATGAAACAACGGCAGATATAAATAAAAAGCTTACAAATTTGTATCTGAGATAAAATTCAAACAGAAGCGATATAACTATACAGAATACCGTCAGGATAACGGCGTTATATCCGAAAAGTTTTCCGCAGCTTATATCAATCAGAAAACCGCATACCGCACCTGTAACAGCCGAAGCGTATTGATTGTTGGTGACGGCAATGCAAAGAGCGACAGGTACAAGTATAATGGGTTTACGCCATGTCCCCGAAGTCATAATTATAAATCCCGCAAATATTACAAGATAGTAAATAATCCATCTCATTGCGGTTTTGATATATAAAATACGGTGTTCACGTGTAGTTTTAAGCCTCATTCGGAAACCTCCCTTTTGCCTGTAAAATCAGTTATAACAAAAACGGAAGTGAGATTTTTTATATCGGCACACGGTTCTATTTCCGCATATGCAGAAAGACCGTTTGAATCCATATCAACGCTTTTTACTTTTCCGACAGAATATCCTTTAGGGAATAATCCGCTTGTACCGTCGGTAATCATGAGGTCATTTTTTTTCAGTGTATTGTCTGTACGGAGGTGTATAAGTTTTGTCATGCCGTTTTCAGCCGATGTTACAGTACCTTCTATAATTCCCGTATCGTCGCCCGAAGATGAACATTTTACGGCTATTGAGAGGTCTGGGGAAAGAATAGTCCTTACAGTTGAAAGGTGTTCTGAAACTTCAATTGTTATTCCTACAAGTCCTTCTGCTGTTGCAACGGGAAGATAAGGTTCTATTCCGTCAGCAGAACCGACATTTATCGTAAATGACCTGAAAGGGTCGTTTGCGGTATACCCTATAACTTTACAGAAACGTGATGTTGAATAATCGGGGTGTGCTTCCTTTATTCCGACTAATTTTCTCAGTTCTTCACATTCTGACTTTAGTGCTTCATATTCGTTAAGCTGTTCGTTCAGGTCTGCAACCTGTTTTTTAAGACTTTGATTTTCGTCATATATTTCTTCCGCTCTTGAAAGTTTGTCAAATGAAGTTTCTATTTTCACGCTTATGCTGTTGGAAACCGTACGGAAAGGTTTTGATATTGTATTTATGAACGATTCTCCCGATATGGAATATCCGCCTTTTGTGACGGAATACACCATTATTCCGATAAGAAAGGCAATAAAGGCAAGCAGAATCTTAAACCTTTTGCTTTTAAAAAAATCACGCATGAAAACGCCTCCTTAATAATATCTGACGTTTTCTGTAAGAGCGTCCTGATAGTCGCTGATGTGTTCAAGAATTTTTCCCGTACCCTCTGCAACGCAGTCAAGCGGATATTCCGCTATATATACGGGCATACCTGTTTCACGGTTTATAAGACGGTCAAGACCTCTGAGCAAGGCACTTCCTCCCGAGAGAGTTATTCCGTTGTCGATAATATCGGCGGACAGTTCAGGCGGAGTTTCTTCCAAAGCCGATTTTATAGCGTCTATTACTCTTGAAAGAGGTTCAACAAGAGCATCACGTATTTCAGCCGAATTGACAACTATATTTTCAGGCAGTCCGTTGAGCAGGTTACGTCCTTTTATTTCCATTGAGGACTCTTTTTCATTCGGAAAAGCCGAACCGATTTCAAGCTTTATATTTTCCGCTGTCCGTTCGCCTATAAGCAGATTGTACTTCTTTTTAATGTAATTTATAATAGCATTGTCGAACTCATCACCGGCACATCTTATTGAACGTGAGGCAACTATTCCGCCGAGTGATATAACAGCAACTTCACTTGTTCCTCCTCCTATATCAACAATCATGCTTCCGGCAGGGGAGTTTGTAGGAAGTCCCGCACCGATAGCCGCCGCCATGGGTTCTTCTATTATAAGTACATTGTTTGCTCCCGCTTTTTTGCACGCCTCACGCACGGCACGTCTTTCAACCGCCGTTACTCCAGAAGGTATACATATTATAACGTTGGCTTTTGTGAAAACCGTTCCTTTCAGGGCTTTTTTTATAAATTCCTGCAACATTGTTGTTGCTATGTCAAAATCTGCAATAACGCCGTCTTTCAGTGGTCTTACGGCAACTATAGACCCCGGAGTTCTTCCGATAATTTCTTTTGCCTCTTTTCCGACATAACGACATTTGTCAGTTCTTGTGTTTACTGCAACAACAGACGGCTCTCTTATTATTATCCCTTTTCCCCTTAAATAAACAAGTGTATTTGCGGTACCTAAATCTATACCAATATCTTTTGTAAACATTCTTTGCTCCTTAACTTCTGCATATTCATTTCTTTTTTATATTTTAAAATTACAACAATTATATTATATCACCAAAAACGGATACAGACAAGAATTTTGCGGTAGAAATCCGCTTTTAAAGAAAATTTGTAAAAATATGAAAACAAAATAAACCGAATGGACAGAAAAATTGTAGAATTTTCTGAAAAGATTCGGTTTTTTATAAGTTGTTATCCCTGAATAAGCTTGGGAGCTGTTTTATAGAATATGAACAGTGCCACAAGAATCATAATAATCTGTGCTATGCTGATACTGAAAGTAAAACCAATGGTTATAGTAATTATACTTAAATTAATGTAGGGGCTGGCAGGAAGTGAAAAACCTCCCGAATATGCAAGCCACCCCATAGTTTCACTTAATGCCGCTTTATCGGCAATGAGAGAGCCGACTATTATTGCCCCCACTATCAGCAGTATCAGGTATAAAGTTTTTTTCATTAACATTCTCCAGTCTGCCGTAAAGGCATTTTTATTTTATACCGGAAGAACCAAAACCGTTTTCTCCCCGTCCGGTATCGGAGAGGGTATCGCTTACTTCAATTTCGGGAATGAGAATCCTTGTGGGAATAAGCTGTGCGATTCTCATTCCATGTTCAACCGTAAATGGCTGTTTTCCGTTGTTTATAAGCGGAATGAACCATGCTCCTCTGTAATCGCTGTCAACCACACCGACACAGTTGGCAAGTGTTACGCCGTATTTTGAAGCAAGTCCCGAACGTGCGTATATAAGCAGTGCGACATCTTCTGAATCGGGTTCTGCTGTAATACCCGTGGGTATCATTTTTATTTCACCTGATTCAAGAGTCACAGGCTCGTCAAGACAGGCACATATATCAAGTCCTGCACTGCCTTCCGTTGCTCTTGACGGAATAACGGCTTTTTCGTTAAGCTTTTTAAATTTAAGTTTCATAATTCATATACCTCTGTAATAAAGTCCTCTTGTTATGTTTCCCGACGGCTTTTTTCCCGAAATAACAGCTTTAGTCTGTTCTGCATTTTCGTCATGAAGTATTACAGCACCAAAAGATATACTGCTGAATGATTCAAGTTTATCGTACATATAAAGACAGTCGGAATTGAGAATTTCAACGTAGTCATGAGAACATGATACGGGAAATTCACGTCCTGTGCGGTCGGTGATGTGTCCCGAACAGTTTTTACAGCCTGATTCATTTTTTATCGGACAGTTGCGTGTGAGCATAAGCGGAAAACGTCCGTATATTACCGCACCTACAGGCAGACTGGTTTGAATACCGTTAATCTGTTGTAATTTTGCCTCATACGAAAAAATAACATCTTCAAGACCGAGTTTTTGCATATATTCCGCACTGAAAGAGTTGAATATATTAAGTGAGAAATTTCCGTGAAGTCGGAATCCGAGTTTTTTACCTATGGCTATACAGTCGGGTGTATGGCACATAAGGTGGTCAATACCGAAATGCTCCTTTACTTCTTTCAGACGGGAAATAGTTTTTTCTTCGTCCGTTATGAAACGTGGTGGTGAAAGAATTATTTTTTTCTTATACTCCGAGAGTTCAGACAAAAATTGTTCTGATATACTCAAAGCAGGTGACAATATTATATATTCGGAAATATCAGCTGCTGTCCGTGCCTGTTCCATAGTATTGCAGAACGTCCGTACAGGGATTTTTTCGGGAATATCGTGATTCTTCTCGGGAATTACGGGAATATAGTCTGTTATATTTTTATAAGGAGTATTTTTCCTGATTATCAAATCCGTAAGCCTTTCGGTAAGTTCACGACGTATTTCATTGAGTTTTCCTGCGAGAACAACAAGACCATCGTCAATATCGGCTGTTACGTTACCAAAACTGAAAACAGTGTCGCCGAGTTTTGAAAGCTGTTTTTTCAGAGAATTAAAATCAGTAGGACGGTTTTTAGCCGTTTCGGGCGGAAGTCCCTCGGCAGTTACGGAAATATCATCACATACAGCAGTAATTTTTACGGGGGAATTTTTCTTTATTTCCGCATGAAAGCATATGCTGTATACTTTTCTTTCAAATCTGTAAAGTTCATGTACTTTGGGAATAAGTTCCTTTGCTGAAACTACATCTTCCTTTTCACGCATACCAAACATATCCGTGCGTTTTCCCGTAAAATAACTGTCTGTGAAACCACTGCGTGAGAAAATTCCCTTTAAAAAATTCATATCGGGGATTTGTCCGTTTATGGATTTTTTCAGTTCGTTCACGGCAGAAGCCACATATTCAGGACGTTTCATTCTTCCCTCTATTTTGAGGGAATCGGCTATTTCAGAAAGCTGTGATATTTCGGGAATAAGTGAAAGGTCTTTCAGTGAAAGTGCGGAGAAATTTTTATTTTCGGACGAAGAAAAGGGAAGTCGGCACGCCTGTCCGCAACAGCCACGGTTTGCAGAACGTGAACCCATAACTGCCGACATATAGCACTGCCCCGATACCGACATACACAATGCACCATGTACAAAAACCTCTGTTTCAATACCTGTACCGCTTATTTTTTTCAGAACAGTTTTGTCAAGTTCACGGGCGGGGACTACTCTTTCCCAGCCGTTTTCTTTCAGAAATTCCGCACCTGTTGCCGTATGTATGGACATCTGTGTTGACGCATGAAGAACAGTGTCGGGGACACATTTTCTTATAAGTTCCGCACAGCCCCAGTCCTGAACTATATAAGCGTCAGTTCCGACAGAAGCGGTAAATTTTATGTATTCGCAGAAATCGGATATTTCTTCGTCGGAAATTATTGTATTTACGGCAAGATAAAATTTTGCTCCGTATTTATGGCACAGGTTTACAGCGGTCACAAGTTCGTCGTTATCAAAGTTTGTTGCACTGCTCCGTGCAGAAAAACGTTTTCCACCTGCGTATATGGCATCTGCACCTGAACGCAGGGCAGCACGGAGAGTTTCCATACTGCCGGCAGGAGCAAGGATTTCCATTTTTTTCATCAGATACTGTCCTTCAGCTGTTTAAGCTTTACCATGTTTTCAAGCTGTACGATTTTTGATTTGAGAACTTCAATCTCTTTCAGTGCCGCATCACGTTCAATTCTGGCTCTGCCTGCTTCGTCAACATATTCTTTTGTTTGATTACGGATATTGTCAAGGTGCTGATTGGCTTTGTTGAGGTCGTCCAAAGCACTGAGTGCAACCATGATTGAGGCGGTATAAGGAGAAGAACCGCTCCCCGAGTTCATAATATCATTGACTTTCGTTTCCAATGCCCTTGCAAGTGCAAAGACATAATTAGGTGATTCGGAAGTTTTAAGTTTATATTCCTTTCCGCAGATAATTACTTTTACATCATTAAGCATTTTGAAATTTTCCTTTCTCCTGAATTTTAAATATTTAATAGTAACGTTTCAGACCGATTACACGTCCGAGAATTTCCACATCATCAAGTATAATGGGTTGCATTGTGTCGTTTTCGGGCTGTAGTCTGAAATGACCGTTTTCTTTGAAGAAACGTTTTACGGTAGCGTCCTCGTGACCTATAAAGGCAACGACTATGTCGCCGTTTTCGGCATAGTCGGATTTTTTTACAATTACTATATCACCGTCAAATATTCCTGCATTTATCATGCTTTCACCTCTGATTTTCAGGGCAAAAAGCTCATCAGGATTGATTCCGGGAGCTTCAAAGCCGACATATCCTGTAATATCCTCAATTGCGGTTATCGGCTGACCTGCTGTAACAGTTCCTATAACGGGGACGGACGTTATAGGACTGTTGGGAAGCTTGAGAGAACGGTTCATACTTCCTGTTTTTTCAATCAGTCCTGCATCTACAAGAGTTCTGATATAACGGTGAGCGGTTGAAGTTGAGCGGAAACCCATAGCGTCCATAATTTCCCTTACGGACGGTGATATTCCGTCACTTAAACGGCTTTTGATGTAGTTGAAAACAGCTATTTCCTTATCCTTTGGCATATTAATTCTCCTCTCCTGAAAGTTTTTTCAGAATCATTTTAGCAATTTTGTAAGCATCACCACAACCGAGAGTAATCACAAGGTCACCCTCCTGTGCATTTTCACAGATATAATCACAAATCTGTCCGAAGTTAAAATATTTTCTTTCGTCATTCCATTCAGCATTTTCGTCCTGCGGAAACCATATACATTCAGGAATTTTTTCGGCAATGTGACGTGTGAATATTCCGAATGTATTTTTTTCACGGCTTCCGAAAATATCGGTCAGTACGGTTTTATCGGGGATTTGCAGAACTCTTGCAAAATCGTCAAGCAGAATTTTTGTACGTGAGAATGTGAAAGGCTGAAAGACCGCCCATACTTTATTGAATCCCATGTTCATGGCGGAGGTGAGAGTTGCTTCAAGTTCTGTGGGGTGGTGAGCGTAATCATCAACTACTGTTATGCCCTTTTCATATCCGAGTTTTTCAAAACGTCTTTTTGCTCCTCTGAAATCTTCAAGACCTTTTTTACAGTATTCCATTGATATTCCGAGTTCGTTCACGGAAGCAAGAGAAGCAAGGGCGTTGAGAATATTGTGGTTTCCTGCAACATGAAGAGTAATTGTAATTACATATTTGCCGTTGTGGTATGCGTCAAACTGTGTTTCAAGACCTGAAACGTGCCTTATATTGTCGGCATACCAGTCATTGTTTGCTGAAAGTCCGAACGTTATGATTTTTTTGTCAAGACCGTCAACGGCAGTCATTGTGTTTTTGTCGTCGCCGTTTACTATGAGGACTTTTGAAGTTTTTTCCGCAAACTTACGGAAAGAAGCAATAACATTTTCAAGAGTACCGAAGTAGTCAAGATGGTCTGCATCTACATTCAGGATAACTGAAATATCGGGGGCAAGTTTAAGAAAATGGTCCTCAAATTCGCAGGACTCACAGACGAGAATATCACTCTTTCCAGCAATTCCGCTTCCGTTTATACATGGAAGTTTTCCGCCTATATATGCAGAAAGGTCAGTACCTGCGGTATAGAGAATCTGAGTAATCATTGAAGTGGCGGTAGTTTTGCCGTGCGTTCCCGAAACACATACGGCGTTGCTGTACCAGTTTGTGACAATGCCGAGAAGTTCAGCTCTTTCCAAAACAGGCACACCGCTTTGTCTTGCTGCCATGAGTTCAGGATTATCCTCCATTATTGCAGCAGTGTGGACTATAAGGTCAGCACCTTCAATGTTTTCGGCTCGCTGTCCTATAAAGACTTCAATACCCATTTTTCTCACTGCTTCAAGGGTTTCCGTTTCGTTGTTGTCAGAACCCGTGAGGAAATATCCCTGAGAATGAAGAATCTGTGCAAGCGGATACATTCCTGAACCGCCTATACCTATGAAATGAATGTGTTTTTTGCCTTTTAAAATATTGATATCCAAAATCTATCACCTTTCATAAATTTTTTTGCTTTAGTTTAAAAATCTCTTGATTTTTTACTGATTATACGTTATAATATTTATAGGAACTGCTGTTTTTCATATCTGACAGCTTTGTTTCTATGCGAACCCAATAACATAAGGAGGTTAACCGAAATGGAAATTACAGACGTAAAAATAAGAAAGATTATGTCTGAAGGCAGATTAAGAGCTGTAGTGTCAATAACTGTTGATGATATGTTTGCCGTTCATGACATAAAAGTTGTACAGGGCGATGAACGTTTATTTGTCGCAATGCCGAGCAGAAAGGACGAAAACGGAATTTTCCGTGATATTGTTCACCCCATTTCTCCGTCAGCGAGAAAGCTTTTTGAGGAAAATATTCTTGAAGCTTACGAAAAACAGCTTGCTATGATTGAAGCCGAAAAAGAAGAAGTTTCAGAAGAAACCGAAACAGAAGCAGAATAATTTTCTGTCGCCTGCCATAAACGGCAGGCGTTTTTTATATTCCGAGTATTCTTGCTGTTTTAAGTATGGCTATCTGTGTTTTGCCGTCTTTTATTTTACCGTTCATTACAAGCTTTACTGCTTCGGTAAGCGGTATTTTCTCGACATCAAGAAATTCGTCCGCATCAAGACACTGTTTCTCATAGGCAAGACCCTTTGCAAGATAAACATGGATTACTTCGGTATTATATGCCGGAGTGGGATAAATTTCCCCAAGATAAATATATTCCGTACAGGTACAGCCCGTTTCTTCAAGAAGTTCACGTTTTCCGCAGTCATAGTGACTTTCACCCTTTTCAAGTTTTCCCGCAGGAATTTCAGTTGTTACTTCATTGAAAGGATACCTGAACTGTTTTACCATGAAAATCTCATTGTTTTCGGTTACGGGAATCACGCAGACACCGCCTGAATGCAGAATGACATTTCTTATGGCTTGCTGACCGTTTTCGAGTTCTGCGATATCGCAGGTGATCGTAAATATTTTACCCTCATATACGGTATCACTGGAAATTGTTTTTTCCTGTAAATGCATATTTATGCCTCCTTAAATGTCAGAATTTTATTCCTGTAATATTCATATTGTTTTTGTCGTGCTTCTATTTCGGCAGGGAGTCCGTTTGTGAGGTCGTTGCAGAGAGTGTCAAAGTGGTCAAGAATTTTTACTATTCGCTCCTGCTCCTCTATTGGTGGTATTGGTATTAAAATATTTCTCAGGCCTGTTTTATTAAATTTAGGCATTGCACTTTTAGAAATAATATTTGAAAGTGCATTTTTGCCATATTTTGAGTTGAGCCAATAAAAATAAAATTTGTTATTACTTGTCTTTAACATAACGGAATTTGGTGCAAGACTCATTTTTATTTTCAAATCAGGGCAAATAAAAGAATTACCAACTCCTGCACCGATATTATTTATTATAATTTCACCACCGAAAAGCTTTGATTTTCCAAGAAAATTATACGCTTTTTCGTCAATATATATCATATTATCCCTATCAAACCTTGTTGAAAAATCAACGGTTCTTAAAAGAACAGCATAATCAGGCTGACGTTTATATGTTACATTTTCTTTTAAACTGGCAAAACTTCCATTAGCAACATAATCGGTAACTTCTGCAATTTCCCCAAGCCTTTTCCATTCAACATCATCGCCGAAATCAAGAAGATAATCACGATAATATTCATACTGCTTTTTTCTTAAATTAAGCTCTTTTTCAAGCATTTGTCGTAATTCTGCAACACTTGC
>DETU01000035.1:0-194 GCA_002362175.1 Ruminococcus sp. UBA3280 | reverse complement strand
ACTTGCGGAATATTTATCAAGTATACGAACAATTTCAGTTTGTATCTCTATAGACGGAAGCGGGATTTTAAATTTTGAATATAAATTAATCCACAATCTTTTATGTTCATTAGAACTAAATACAATTTTACCCATAATGTGAAAAATATATCTTATAAAAGTTTTACTTTTATCAGCCGTTAATATTTTCATTG
>DETU01000085.1 GCA_002362175.1 Ruminococcus sp. UBA3280 | reverse complement strand
TTATGGAATATGAAAAATACAAGTCTGATATATTGATTGCTGTTGATGAAATTCACAGGCTGAAACTTGATAATAATTTTAATATTAATGAATGTATATGTGATTTTTACTGTATACCGTCTCACTTTAATTTTGCTTATTATGTAAGACTTTATAAAACATCAGATTCATATAAATCAGTATACGCAAGAACTGAAATAAATGATATTTTCGGAAATACCATTTATTGTTATCCGTTTTCTGAAGCACTCAAAGCAAAAAAACATTCAGGTAAGAGCGGAAAAATTATTTGTGGATATTTCATACCGTCCGAAAATTTTATAATCAGATTATCTGCTTTAACTGAATCGTTTCCGGAAAAAGACTGTATCAGTGACAGCAGAAATATAGTTCTTGATGGAGTGTGGCAGGTAATCAGAATATGGAAAAACGGCAGACCCTTCCGTACCGTTTCTTTTGAATCAACGAGTGTATATGATTTGTTTGGTGCGGAATTTGCGGATATAGTCTGTGATATGAACGAACTTATTGAAAGTGAGATAAGACATGATTAATATATATAAAATCATTTTTATTTTTGTGCAAAAATAAAACCCGTACCGCATAGAAATATAATACTTGACTATTCTGAAATTCGTGATATAATATAAGTCAGAATAAAAATACTGATTTCCGTCAGGAAAACAAGTTATACAACAGGAGGATTTTTTTATGACCAGAAGTGTGCCTGAAATTTTTGCGGAAAACGTTTTCAGTGATGAGGTAATGAAATCTCGTCTGCCAAAGAACGTCTACAAAACTCTCATGAAGACCATTCAGAACGGCAGACAGCTTGATATGACAACGGCTGATTTCGTCGCAAATACTATGAAAGAATGGGCGATTGAAAAGGGTGCTACCCATTATACTCACTGGTTTCAGCCCCTTACAGGCTCAACCGCTGAAAAACACGATTCTTTCATCACTCCTGCCTCAAAGGGCATGGCTATTATGGAGTTTTCGGGAAAAGCACTTGTAAAAGGTGAACCCGATGCATCTTCTTTTCCATCTGGCGGACTCAGGCAGACCAGCAGTGCAAGAGGTTATACGGCATGGGACCCGACTTCTTCATGTTTTGTAAAAGAAGGAAGTCTCTACATACCCACCGTTTTTCTTTCATATACAGGTGAAACACTTGACAAGAAAACACCACTCCTGCGTTCTATGGACGCTCTGAGCAGTACAGCGGTTGAATTTCTTAAACTTTTCGGAAATGAAAATGTAACAAGAGTTACTTCAACGGTAGGTGCGGAGCAGGAATATTTCCTTATAGACAAGGAAATGTATGACAAACGTGAGGATTTAATTCTTACAGGCAGAACGCTTTTCGGTGCAAAACCGCCAAAGGGACAGGAACTTGATGACCAGTATTTTGCAAATCTCCGTCCGAGAATAGCTGAATATATGGCAGACCTCGATGAAGAACTTTGGAAACTTGGTATTTACTCAAAGACCAAACACAATGAAGTCGCTCCTGCCCAGCACGAAATGGCTCCTATTTTTACCACTTCAAATCTCGGTGCAGACCAGAATGAGCTTGCTATGGAAGTTATGGAAAAAGTAGCACTTAAACACGGTCTTGTGTGTCTGCTCCACGAAAAGCCTTTTGAGGGTGTTAATGGTTCAGGCAAGCATAACAACTGGTCAATGGCTACCGACGACGGTCAGAATCTTCTTGACCCCGGTGATACTCCTATGGAAAACTTACAGTTCCTCACTATTCTCTGTGCGTTGATTAAGGGAATTGACGAATATTCCGACCTCATGAGACTTTCGGCAGCTTCCGCAGGCAATGACCACCGTTTAGGTGCGGACGAAGCTCCCCCTGCTATAATCTCAATGTTCCTCGGTGAAGAACTTGACGCAGTTCTGAAAGCAATAGAGGAGGACTATGTATACAAGACACAGACGCAGGCTTTTGAAATCGGTGTGAACGCTCTGCCGTCGTTCCCGAAAGATTCAACCGACAGAAACCGTACATCTCCCTTTGCTTTCACGGGAAACCGCTTTGAGTTCCGTATGGTTGGCTCGTCCGATAATATAGCCTGTCCGAACGCTCTCCTTAATACTATAGTTTCGGAGGAACTAAGCCAGTTTACAGAAATTCTTAAACCTTTTAAGAATACCGATAAGTTTGAATCGGAAGTAAAGAAACTTCTGAAAACCGTTCTTAAAGAACACCGCAGAATCATCTTCAACGGCGACGGCTATTCTCTTGAATGGGTTCAGGAGGCAAAACGCAGAGGACTGCCTAACTATCCGTCAACTGTTGACTGTATTCCTCACTATACCGACGAAAAGAATATGCGTATTTTCAAGAAGTTTGGTATTTACACAGAAAATGAACTGAAAGCACGTACAGAAGTTCTTCTTGAAACTTATTCCAAGACAATACGTATTGAAGCACGTACCATGATTCAGATGGCAAGAAAACAGCTTCTTCCCGCAACTCTTGAATATATCCACAAGCTTTGTGATTCGATTGCGGTAAAGAAACAGGTGGGACTTTCTGCCGCAGTAGAGGAAAAAATGGCTGAAAAACTCAGTGACCTTTCAGAAGCTTTTTACGATTCGATAGAAAATCTTGAAGTTCAGGTCAACCATGCCTGTGAAATAAAGGAAATTCTTCCGCAGGCAAGATGTTTTCATGATAAAGTCGTTTCCGAAATGGAACGTATGCGTACTACTTCCGATACAATTGAAAGAATTATGCCGTGCAGTCAGTGGCCTATTCCCGACTACTCCGCTATGATTTATAACGTATAATAGAATTATGACAGATATTCTTCAAGAGTAATCTGTCGGCTGTAAATTTCAAGAGCCGTGTCAGTGCCGACATATCGGTAGTGCCACGGCTCATAGTCTATTCCCGTTATATCTTCCCTGTCGGGCGGATAACGCAGTATAAAGCCGTATTTAAAGGCATTTTCGGCAAGCCAGTTATAAACCTCCTCATCGGACGAATATAAAGGGTCTGCGTTTATATCAAGTGCAATTCCGAGTTCGTGTTCACTTTTTCCCACTTCCGCAACCAGTTTTTCCGCAAGTTTTTCCGCTTCTTTTTCAGAATATCCCTCATTTACAAAACCTGTGATTTTGTCTTTCATCATCTGTTTCTGCTGTTTACGGGTTCTGTAACCCTCACTTACAACCGGATATATACTGTCACTGCGTGCGTCGTCAAACATTTTCTGTAAATCGGGATATATTCTTGAATCTATGTATATACCGTTTGAAAGCTGTGTTAATTGCGGACTGTAGTTTTTCGGAACAGAGTGTTCATTGTTCACAAGAATCAACCGCCAGTCGTCAGGGACTTTATCGGACTGAATGAATTTCAGTACAGTCATTCCGATAATTATAAAAATTATCATAATCAGTACTTTGTTTTTTCTTTTCATTACGTTTGTACTCCTT
>DETU01000113.1:42322-60034 GCA_002362175.1 Ruminococcus sp. UBA3280 | reverse complement strand
GTGATATTTTTTTAACATACCAGTATATATTTTGTATTCTGGATTATTGACATATAACAAAATCCGTATTATAATAATTTTATAATAAATATGAAGGCAATTCTTATGAAAAAACACATTAAAACGGTGGCTGGAATACTCGCATTTTCTCTTGCATTTTCGGGAGGTATAGCTATCGGCAGAGAAAATATATCCGTTACCGCACCTGTTACAGCAAGTGCTGAAACATATGAGGCCTTCAGATATGCAATAGAATATGGCGAAATTACAATAAAAGGCTTTGATAAAAGTGTCAGAGATGTTGTTATTCCCTCTGAAATAGAGGGGTTGCCCGTTACAAGTATAGGCAGTTATGCTTTTAATGATTGCGACGGCATTACATCTGTTACAATTCCCGAAAGTGTAACAAGTATAGGAGAATATGTTTTTAGTGATTGCAATGACCTTAAATCTGTTACTTTTCTGAATCCAAATTGTGAAATTAATGGTCGTATTATTACAAACAGTAATGTAATCAGTAATGATGAAGATACAAACGTTACCATATATGGCTACGAAAATTCTACCGCACAGAAATATGCCGAAAAATACAATAATAAATTTTCATCAATTGGCACTGCATCAGTCCCCCTACCACAACACCACCCGTTACCACACCTACTCAGCTTCTCGGTGACGTGAACAGCGACGGCTTTATAGATTCAGTAGATGCTACTCTTATTATTAGTTATTATGCATATGTTTCAGCCTATGAAGGAGACGGAGAACCTGATTCATTCCCTGAATACCTTGAAAAGAATTTAGAAAAATAATAAAAAATTTCCGAAAACACTTGACAAATATATTTTTTTGTGATATAATAATAAAGCTGTGATTTATACAGTACATATCGTATTCTTAAGACAGCTGGCAGGTTTTATTATACCATAAGTCCCGCCGAGGAAATGCTAATGATTTTTATATGAAAATTATCATTGTCCTTGTCCGCTGTCGGTCAGGGACATTTTTATATCCGCTGAATACGATTATATATTTTATTCGGAGGTGAATACAAAATGCCAAGCAATTCTGTACTCGAAGCCAAGAAGGCTAAGGTAGAACAGCTTACAGACCTCATCAAGAACTCTGTTTCAGGTGTTCTCGTTGACTACAAGGGTATCACTGTTGAAGAAGATACAAAGCTCAGAAAGGAACTCCGTGAAGCTAACGTAAATTATTTCGTTGAAAAGAACACACTCCTTCTCCGTGCTTTCAAAAACTGCGGTATCGAAGGTTTTGAGGAGGCTCTTAACGGTACAACTGCTATCGCTCTTTCAAATGACGACCAGACTGCACCTGCAAGAATCCTCGGAAAGTTCGCTGATAAGGCAGGCGAGGAAAGATTCAATCTTAAAGCCGGTTACGTTGAAGGCGAAGTTTATGACCAGGCAGGCGTTACTGCTCTCTCAAAGATTCCGTCAAAGGACGTACTCCTTGCTCAGCTCGTTGGCTCACTTCAGGGTCCTATGCAGAAACTTGCTGCTATTCTCGATGCAGTCAAGGAAAAGAAGTCCGAAGAAGAAGCTGCATAATCAGCTTTTTGTCGTTCGGCATTATTTCAGCCGTATACTTACGGCATAACAAAATTATTATAAAAGGAGATTATTATCATGGCTTCAGAGAAGATTACTAAATTTGTTGAAGATATTAAGACACTTTCCGTTCTTGAACTTGCAGAACTCGTTGACGCAATTCAGGAGGAATTCGGCGTAACAGCAATGGTTGCTGCTGCTCCTGCTGCTGACGGCGGAAACGCTGCTGCTGCTAAGACAGAATTTGATGTTGTTCTTACATCATTCGGTGACGCTAAGATGGCTGTTATCAAGGTTGCTAAGGAAGTTCTCGGTCTCGGTCTTAAGGAAGCTAAGGCTGTTGTTGAGGCTGCTCCTAAGGCTCTCAAGGAAGGCGTTTCAGAAGCAGAAGCTAACGAAATCAAGGCTAAGTTTGAAGAGGCTGGCGCTACAATCGAAATCAAGTAATTCTATTACTGATAAACATGAAGCTGTACTCTTTCGGGGGTACGGCTTTTTTGTAAATATGATTCTTAAAACGGGATTTTATCAAACGGCACGGGGGAGGCTATAACTTCCTTTTCTGCCTGTACTCCTGAAACAGTCGCTTGTTTCGTCAGGTGTACTTTAACGGAATAAGGATAATTATTGGCATCTGTTTTTATTGTGATATAGTAATTTTCCGTAAAGTATGTAATATCTGTTGTTCTGTCTGGATATACTTTCAAATCGTGTAATTTGCACGTTTCATTGAGAAAGATGCATATATCACTGATAGTTTCAAGTATAGCGTCTATCTTTGTTTTATTGAGTTTTTTCATAAGTTCACCTCTTTTGTAATAAGATAGATAACAAATATATTACGTATAATATATTGCAATCTTCGTTTGCAGCCTCCGATGCCCCCCCTTATCCCCCCCGCAGTCCTACCCTGCTGTTCGGACTGTAATATTATTGTATCAGATTTGTGACAAAATTTCAATTGGTAATTGTAACAAATTTGATACACAAACTTTGTATATATTGTGTCTGATATGCTACAATCAAAAGGAGTTATTATGTTATCGTTTACTAAATTAGAAGATTTACTTAAACAAAAAAATTTGAATAAATATTTTTTGCGAAAAAACGGTATCAATTCAAATCAATTAGATAAGATGTTAAAGAGTGGTGACTGTGGCGGAAAGACAATTAATAAAATATGTCAACTGCTTGATTGTCAACCTGCGGATATTATGGAATATATACAAGACGAAAACGATAAAGAAACATCAGAAGAAAATAAATAATAAAAGGCGGTTTATTATGAGATATACAATTATAGGACAGACTGTTCCTGCTGTTGAGTGTGAACTTATGGCAGGGGAGTCAATGTTCACACAGTCGGGCGGTATGATATGGCAGACTGAGGGAATAAAGATGTCCACGAATGCAAGAGGCGGTATTACAAGAAGTCTCGGAAGAATATTCACGGGTGAGTCAATTTTCATGGCTAACTATACAGCCGAAACAGACGGTGCAAAAATTGCTTTTGGTTCTACAGTTCCCGGAACGGTAGTCCCCGTTGATGTATCATTTACTGATATTATCTGTCAGAAAGGTTCTTTTCTCTGTGCTGAACAGGCGGTTGACTTACAGGTTGCTTTTACAAAGAAATTCACAGCCGGTCTTTTTGGTGGCGAAGGATTTATTTTACAGCGTATTTTCGGCAAGGGAACTGTCTTTCTTGAAATTGACGGTGATATGGTGGAGAGAAATCTTGCTCCCGGTGAGGTTTTAAAAGTAGATACGGGAAACGTCGTTGCTTTTGATTCGTCTGTTCGCTATGAAATAGAAACGGTCAAAGGTCTCGGAAATATCTTTTTTGGCGGTGAGGGTCTTTTCCTCACAAAGCTTACAGGTCCGGGAAGGGTTATTCTCCAGACGCAGAACTTCAATGACTTTGCAGGCAGAATTATTGCAAGAATGCCGAGAAAGTAGTAAAAAAATTTTGGAAAACTATTGACAAATCAGAAAAAATATTATATAATGCAATATATAGTATTAAATGCGGTGACGGGAAACAAAGCCTGATTGTATTTTTGCAGAGAGCTGTTGTTTGGTGAAAGACAGTAAAATATTTCAGGTCATAACTCCTCCCCGAGCAGTCGGCTGAAAATCGTTTGGTGCGGTTAGTAGGTTTGAACGGATTTTCTCACGTTACAGAGATACGCATTGTTTATGATGCGGACGAGTGGGCGTATTGTTGTACGTCAATGAGAGTGGTATCACGGAAATTTTTTCGTCTCTCCTGTGCCTTTGGCATGGGAGGGACTTTTATTTTTTAAGGAGGAATTTTTATGAAGAATTATCAGAAATACACAAGACAGTTTTTTGAAGCTCCGAAAACTGCAATGAAGTGGACACAGAAATCATATATTGAAAAAGCACCGCAGTGGTGCAGTGTTGACCTCAGAGACGGTAATCAGGCACTTATTACACCCATGAGTCTTGAAGAAAAAATTGAGTTTTTCAAGGAACTTGTAAGAATCGGTTTCAAGGAAATTGAAGTAGGTTTTCCTGCTGCTTCCGAAACGGAATACGACTTCTGCCGTACTCTCATAGAAGAAAACCTCATACCCGATGATGTTACAATTCAGGTTCTCACACAGTCAAGAGAGCATATCATTGAAAAGACTTTTGAAGCACTCAAAGGCTGTAAGAGTGCGATAGTTCACCTCTATAACTCAACGTCCCTCGCACAGCGTGAACAGGTTTTCCGCAGAAGCAAGGAAGAAATAAAGGAAATTGCCGTGACGGGTGCAAAACTTTGTAAGGAGTTCCGTGAAAAGTACGAGGGTAATTTCAGTTTTGAGTATTCGCCCGAAAGTTTCACAGGTACAGAACCCGAGTACGCACTTGAAGTATGCAATGCCGTTATTGATATATGGCAGCCGACGGAAAACGACAAGGTTATTATAAATCTTCCTGTAACCGTTCAGCTTTCAATGCCTCACGTTTATGCCAATCAGGTTGAGTATATATGTGAAAACATAAACAACCGTGAGAACGTCATTATTTCTCTCCACCCGCACAACGACAGAGGCTGTGCCGTTGCTGATACTGAAATGGGACTGCTTGCAGGTGCAGACCGTGTTGAAGGTACACTTTTCGGAAACGGTGAGAGAACCGGTAATGTTGATATAATTACACTCGCAATGAATATGTATTCACAGGGTGTTGACCCTGAACTTGATTTCAGTGATATTCCGTCAATTACCGAACTTTATACACGTGTTACGAGAATGAATGTTAACGAGCGTCAGCCATATAGCGGAGCGTTGGTATTTGCGGCGTTCAGCGGTTCACATCAGGACGCTATAGCAAAGGGTATGAAGTGGCGTGAAGAAAAGAATACTGAACACTGGACAGTGCCTTATCTTCCTCTTGACCCCTCTGATGTCGGCAGGGAATATTCTGCGGACGTTATCAGAATTAACAGTCAGTCGGGTAAAGGCGGTATCGGGTATATTCTTGAAACAAGATTCGGATATAATCTTCCCAAAAAGATGCGTGAGAACGTCGGTTATCTTGTAAAGGGCATATCCGACCACAAACATAAGGAACTTATGCCTGATGAAGTTTATTCAATATTCAAATCAAACTATGTTGATATAGTTTCGCCGATTAATGTTACAGAAACTCATTTTGTACAGAGAAACGGAATTGAAGCAACTGTAAGTTTTGAGTACAACGATGAAAGCATAGTTTCTTCTGCTTCGGGAAACGGTCGTCTTGACGCTGTAAGTAATGCGATACGTTCATATATCGATGTTGAATATACTATAAATACCTATACTGAACACGCTCTTGAAATCGGTTCTGCATCAAAAGCCGTTTCTTATGTTGAAATTACTGACAAGGACGGTAAGAGTTTCTGGGGAACAAGTATTGACAATGATATTATTACATCGTCGGTAAAGGCACTTGCAAGTGCGGTCAATAACATGATTAATGAAAATAACAAGTAAAATACAAAAAGGGCGGAGATTAATCCGCCCTTGATTTTTTAATTTATTGGAGGTTTTATGATAAGTTCCGTGGAGTTTCCTACATAAAAAGCCATAATAGCAGTGGCATCTACTGCATCAATGAATCCGTTTTCATCTTCATATACATTGCTGTACATTTTAAAGTTTGCGTGTTCTTCTTCTGTATATTCGTCATAACGATTTGTTGAAAGGGCTGCATAGTACATAAGAACCATAGTAGCATCAACACAGTCAATATAACCGTCGTGGTTTATATCTCCCATTTTTCCCTCAGCATTCAAATCGGTGGACATTTTTGTCATTAATCTTACGTCGTCGAAGTCGATATAATCGTCGTTGTTCATGTCAGCATATTTTTTGAAAAATGCATCATCTTCTTCTGTGTAGTTTGCATCATTATAAAGGTAATCCGTAAGAATATTAATATCAAGATTATTGAATACGCCGTCCTGATTTAAATCGCCCATGACAAACTCGGCATTTGCACCCATAGGGACAGCCGAAACAGCAAGAATACCTGCTGATAATAAAGATAATAATTTTTTAGTTTTCATAAGTTTACCCCCTTATATATTAATCATCAAAAAGTTCAAAGATATCAATCTTTCCGATGTTGGTGTTGTTTACATTTTCGGTAGACATATCTGCATAATATTGCAAAATAGCATCACCGTCTCCCTCACTAATCCAATCGTCCTGATTTGCATCGGGTGCGGCTGCACATTTAGCTTTCGGAAAAATTGATTTATATGTGTACTTTATATTATCAACATAATATGCTCCGTTTTGTGTTGCTGACCATACCATACTACAATCAACAGCATCTACATAACCGTCACTGTTCACGTTTCCTACTTTATATTCATATGCACTGAGCATAGTAGGAGATGTTTCAAGAGCATAACTGAGAATGTTTTCTCCATTATGTACTAAACAATCTATAGAATTAGGACCGTTTATATATTCTATATTTATTGCGGCATTATCAGGACTGTAATTTTCTGTTTTTTCAAGATAAATCGAGCAGAAACTTCCGTTAAAATCATAGCCTTCACTTGTGTCTGTATGAAAGCAAACAAACAATCCGTAATTTTGAACTTCTTCTACAGTTAAAGATGCAATACCGTCGGAGTAGCAACCATGAGTGGTACAGTCGGGTTTACCAGTACGCCTGTATTTTAATTTCCAACCGTCACCTATCTTGATATGAAATCCGCCGGCAGCAAGTTCCGGAAGATTATCAAACATTACGTCTGCTCTTATATCTCCGTCGTCCTCATAATGAAGGTCAACATAGATTCTGGGGTCGTTTGATGCTGATACATTTGATATCGGCATTGCACCTGCAACCATTGAAACAGCCATCAATGGTTGCAGGATTTTTTGGTTTTCATAGTAATAATCCCTTTGCAAAAAATCAGACAAATATAAGTAGCTGTAGCTCATATCTTCTGTAATTATATTATATATCATATTCCCATAGTTTATCAATAATTATTGGTAATATTTTACAAAAAACAACATTATTTCGTCAACTTGCACAAATAAAGAATATTTGTTTTTCAGGAAAATGATAAGCAATAAATTTTACTTTATATGAAAATACAAAAAATAACACTTTTTTCACTTTGCAGGTATGGACAAATTTCACAAAACATGATATAATATTAGTGAAACTACATATATAATGCCTTATAAGGCAGGAAAGGAATTTTGTATGCTTCACGAAAAATCATGCGGAGCTATTGTATACCGCAAATTTCATGGCAATACGGAAATACTTCTGATTAAGCATATAAACAGCGGACACTGGTCATTTCCAAAAGGTCACGTTGAAAGCGGAGAAACCGAGGTTGAGACGGCAAAGCGTGAGATTAAGGAGGAAACTTCCATTGACGTTATTATTGACCCGACTTTCCGTGAAACAGTTACATACTCGCCCAAAAAAGACACCATAAAAGTTGTGGTTTATTTTCTTGCAAAAGCGAAAAATGTTGACTTTGTTCCGCAGGAGGACGAGATTGCCGAAATACGATGGGTTGATATTTCATACGCTGCAAATATTCTTTCTTATGAAAATGACAGAACGATTGTAACAAGGGCAAAGAATGCCATAAAGGATACTCATTGAATGAAAGGGACTGCCGTTGCAGTCCTTTTTGTCTTAAAATATTTAAGGAAAGGAAAATTTTTATGCTGAAAAAAATTCTTGACAGCAGTTCATGTGCCGAGTGCAGACTATGCTGTGTATTTGACCGCTATGATATATGGGAAACACCTGTATTTACAGAAAAGATACGTGACAGAATACTTGATTTAAAGCCAAATACCCAATTTATTTCCAAAGACGGCGGTTATATATTCAAAGCGGACAGGCTGTCGGAAGAAGGACTTTTTTCTTGTCCTGCTCTTACTGAAAAAGGCTGTATGCTCGGTGACGGAAAACCTTTTGACTGTCGTATATGGCCATACAGAATCATGGAAATAAACGGACGGCGTGCCGTTACAATTGCATCAATATGTGAGGAACTTTATAACAGACCTCTTTCACAGCTTGTTGAATTTCTTGAAAACGGTCTTGCCGATGAAATTTTCAGTTATGCGGACAGTCACCCCGAAATCGTAAAGCCCTATTATGAGGGTTATCCTGTACTTCTTTTTGAAAAGAAGTGCGTATGATACTGGAGGGATAAAATGTCTGAAAATAAATATTTTTGTTTTGCGGATTTTGAATTTACCTGCGGTTACTATATCAATAAATATGACAGTGAAATTCTTTCAGCAGGTGTAATTATATGTGATGAGAAGTATGAAATAAAAGAGCGGTTTTACTGTACGTGCAGACCGCACAAATTTCCGAAACTTACAAAGCAGTGCAAAAAACTTACAAAACTTACTCAGGAGGAAATAGACAATTCCCCCGACAGTAATGACGTTATGAGGATAATTGTAAGCCTTTTGAAAAAATACATGATAGATAATATTTATGTTTGGGGAAATTTTGACAGACCTGCTCTTTTGTCAGATGTGAGACAACATCAGAAGTTGGGAAAGGAGTCAGGCTGTATTCAGAAAGTAAGCAGTAAAATTCTTGATATACAGAGAAGTATTACGGATAAAATGGAATTTCCCGAACCTGTCAATATAAAGGAACTTGCTTCGGCTTTTGATTATACACCCGACGGAAGTTTCCACAATGCACTTAATGACGCTATTGCACTTTATGTTATTTACAGGGAAGTTTATACGGAAGATTTGAAAAGTAATCAGAAACTCAATGAAATCCGTAAGAAAAGGCTTGACAGAATTGAAGAAAAACGACATGAAACCGAAAAGCGACAAAAAGAAACAGCTTTTTCATTACCGTTTTCAGATAAGGAAAAGCTGTATTATGAAGAAATAGGCGAAAACAGTGAAGAAGCGAGGAAATTTATATATATACGCAGTAAATTTGTGCGTACACTTAATAATAATCCCGACGAAAACGAGTTCCTTCTTCTTTACCTGAAAACGCAGGAAAGAATAAAAGTAATTTCAAGAAAAAAGTACAATTATACTTTGCAGAATCTTTCAGAGAAAGCTATTAGTTTTGAAAGAGACAATTTTTCCGAATTGATTCTGAAAGAGTGCTGTGACAAAGAAAAAGCCGTAATATAACAATTATTTGAATCCCTTTGCATATGCAAGAGTTTCAGAAATTTTCTTGATGTCTCTCGCAGGCATATTTCTGTCGTTACGCAGTGTGTCGATTAATTTTTCTGTTACGGGACATACGGATTTTGCAGAACTGATAACATTGTAATACTTTTCAACCGCTAATTTAATATCAAGTTCTTCCTGAGCAAATTTCCGTGCGTTCATTCCTGTTTCACTGCGTTCCTTTTCGTTTTCCGTAAGTTTTTTCAGAACCTTGTAAATTTCGTCGGTTTCACGTGATTCGCCCATATCTTCAACGGACGGAAGTTTCACACAGGCATCGTCGGGAATTTCCGAAAAACTTCCTATATCGTTTACAACAACGCATTTTCCCTTTGCAAGAATACGCATAAGACTTCCACTTGTTTCGCCGTTGTAGGGATAACGGAGATTTATACATATGTCAGTCATGTCAATATATTCGTTGAATTTGTCAAGATTTATATAACCTGTTACCGTTACGCTGTTCTGAAGATTTTCGGAATTTATAGTCTTTTCAAGTTCCTGCTTCATATCTTCGGCAGGTTTTCCGACAAGCATAAGATGTATATTCTGATTTTCCTTTTTAAGCTTTGAAAAAGATTTCAGTATGGGAATAATACGTTTTGTTGCGTGTATTCCGCCGAATGCCGAAACGATAACAGTATCTGCGGAAAAACCGTTTTTCTGTTTTAATATTCTGCTGTCGGCAGGCATGAGGATTTTTGCATAGAGGGGAATGACTGTAACATTTCTCTCTATATTTTTCATAAGGAGTTTTTTCTTTGCATAGTTGCTGTGAACTATTATTCTGTCGGCGGAGTCTGCGATATAGCTGTTAAGTTCCATATTGTAAAGGTCGGGGAGAGCCGAGCCGTTTTTGAGGGACTGAATATAATTGTCAGCAGTATCGGCAGGTAAGTCGCTGTCTATTAGATTTCTGTAAAGAAGATAATTTCCGTTGCCTTTTGTAATTGACAGATAATAAAATGCACCATGAAGATTATAGTCATGAAGTACTACAGTTCCGTGATACTGTTTTATATACTGATACATATAAAAGTGATATTCTGAATTTCCGACCTGAAAAACCGTGTCCGCATACTGTGAACGTCTTGACGGATAGGCTTTATGGCTGTATATTACTACATTTGACGGAAACACAGGTGTTGCGTTATATGTTTCCTCAATAAAAATATCAATATCACAGTAACGGCAGAGTTCATTTATAATATCCTCACTGTAGTCCGAGATTCCCGACTGTATCGGCGGAAGTGGAGTAAAGAAAGCTATTTTAGGTCTTTCCTGTTTGGAAAGATTTACTTTTTCCGTATTTATATTATTAATGAGGGATATTATATTTTTACTTACACTGTCCCAGCGGTAAAGTTCAAGACGCTTCATACCTTTTTCGACATATTCCGACAAAACTTTTTCATCACTGAGCATCTGTGCCATACCGTCCGCAATACTTTTGTCGCTGTCGGCGTTTACAAGAACAACAGCGTCACCGCCTATTTCTTTCAGACTGGAATTATCAGCAGTAAGTACGGGAGTTCCGCAAGCCCATGCTTCTACTATCGGAAGTCCGAAACCCTCGTATTTCGACGGGAAAGCCATGAGTGAGGCAAGATTATAAAATTTCAGAAGTTCTTCATCAGAGACAAAATTCGTAAATATTACATTGTTTCCGACATTATGCGATTTTGCGACGGCTTTCAGATTATTCATACCGTTTTCCGAGAGTTTGCAGACGACAACAAGCTGATATGAATTTTTTATATTTTCAGGCATGAGACTGTATGCACGGATAAGACCGTCAAGATTTTTTCGTCCGTCCTCACCGCCCGTACACATAATGAACGGTTTTGTTATACCGAATCTGTCAAGCAACAGAGCTTTTTCACTGTCAGATATATAAATAACCTTGTATCTTTCATCAACAGCCCCCCATATGACTTTTATATTGTCGGGACTGAAGTTGAGATATTTTACAAGGTCTGTTTTTACGCTTTCGGAGATAACAAAAAGTTCGTCTGACCAGCGGAGATTTTCAACGCATTTCATATAGATGTTGAAATTATTCTTGTCGCTGAGATACTTTTCTTTCATGATATAGGGGATAATGTCGTATACTGTCGTTACTGTTTTAACGCCCTCGAACCATTCTTTTTTATAGAGTGTAAAACCCGTCTCAAACGGTGATGTTATATAGAAAATATCAATGTTGTTTTCACGGATATAATGCTTTATTATGTTTCCGATAACTTCACTGTAACTGCCATTGTGGAGCAGGAAATTATTTTTTCCCGTGTATATGAAATCTTCGGTGAAGTTGTTGTTTTTTATCATGGGTGACAATTTAAAATCCCTGTCAATGAGATTCAGGAAAAAATATTTATTTTCATGGTCGTTGTTTATCATTGCAGTGAACTGACTCAACGTATAGTTGCCGATACCTCTGTTACGGCTCATATATCCCAGTATTGCATAGGAATCAAAAGCTATATTCATTTTATTTTCCTCCTGAAACTCTCTTGTCTATAAATATTGAATTTATACCCGTGAATGCAAATTCTTCATAGTCATTTCCGTGCATGAAGTCAATAATTTCCTGATTCTTCTGACCGACTGTAAGACCGTTTTTATATTCAATCATTTCGCATATGACAACGAGCGGACGGAATTTCTCAAAATCCGTCATTTTCAGGACGGTGAGTTCCATTCCCTCAATATCCACATTAAGAATATCGGGAGCTTTTTCGGGGAAATATTTTTCAGTAATTTCGTTTATTGTTATGGAGTCAACTGATACAGTCCGTTCGATTTTAAGGTCGGGATTTTCCTTTATAAAACCCTGTACCGCTTCAAAGTCAGCCGAAGAAAGTCCGTCTCCGTTCATGATGTAGAAATCAAGCTTTTCGTTTGACTTTTCCGAAAGACATTTATTTATTACAATATCGTCGGGACGCTGTTCTGAAAGTTCCTTTGCAAGTTCGGGATTTGCCTCAAGGAGTACACCTCTTGCACCTTTTGTATAAAAACTGTAGGTATTGCTAAGGTGAACAGCATGATTTGCTCCAAGGTCAAGATAAGTACAGTTTTTTATGTCTATGCCGAGCGTACTGAAAATATATTTTATAATATTATCTTCACCTGACTGTGAAAATGAGAGTTTAACTTCATTTTTCTCGTTTTGTTTCATAATACAGGCATTTTTTTTAAGGTCGTCAATCTGATTGTTGAGTTTTTCAATCTGACTGTTCATATCCTGCATTGTTTTTTCAAGCTTTTCGATATTTTTAAGTTTTGAACGCATTTCGTTGATTTCATTGTTGACTTCTGCCGAAAAAATATTATTTGAAGAATTGTATTCAGTCTGTTGTATCATGCAAGGTTCAACAAACCAGAAAGTAAGACGGCGTATCAGTCTTTTGAAAAGTCTTATAATTTTATCTGCTGTACTGTCTGCGTTTATGGGACGGTATGAAAGGTTTACAGCTGTTCTGTTCATTCTGTCGAGTGAATCAAGCATTTTTATATTTGTTTCTTCTGAGAAGAAAACACTGTTTTTTTCCGTGATATTTTCGGAAAGCTTATTCATAATGACTTCCGCTTCAAGTTTATCATATTCTGTACTCAAATTTATATCCTCCATTCGTGTTCAATACTGAAATAGCCCATGTTTCTTTTTTCCGAAACCACTTCAAACTCACAGTAGTTTCTGTAAAAATCCATAGGTGTTCCATCGGAATCCACCACAGCTACATTAAGGACGTATTTTCCGGCAAGCAACGGAAGTTTTCCGATAATGACCGAAACAATGCCGTCTGTATTTTCCGTATTTATTTTTATACGGTCAATCTGTGTGTTGTTGCCGTAAAGACATTCACCTTCCAGTGTATAGAATCCGAAACCGAAAACATATTCATCAATCGGTTTATTTACATGATAATGTATTTTTACGGAAAGTCTGTCACCTGTCCGAAAAATTCTCACGTCCTTATTTTCGGAATTTAACATTTCTGCTTTTTTTATTTCAACATATTTCAGTCCGAAACGGTTTGCGGAATAGTCTATTTCATTACTGTCATTGGTTTCATGGTTTTCGTGTTTTGATTCTTCTGCAACAGATTCTGAACTTTCTTTCGGCGGCGCAGGTTCACTTTCAACTTTTTTCTGATTCATGAAATTAAGATAAGCGTCTACAACTTCGTCGGAACGCCCCTCACGCACGATAAGTCCGTTATTTATCCATACAGACCTGTCGCAGAATTTTTCTATTGTGGCAAGGTCATGGGTTACTATGATAATAGTCATTCCCTTTGCTTTGAGTTCACGCAGACGGTTGAAACATTTTGTCTGAAAGTTCGTGTCTCCCACTGCGAGAATCTCATCTATAAGAAGTATATCCGCATCAACGTTTATCGCAACCGAAAAGGCAAGTCTCATATACATACCTGAAGAATACGTCCTCACGGGATTGTCTATAAATTCCTCAAGTTCAGAAAATGCTATTATTTCGTCAAGACGTGCATCAATTTCCTTTTTCGTCAGACCGAATATTGAGGCGTTTGTGTATATATTTTCCCTGCCCGACATATCTGGGTGAAATCCTGCACCGAGTTCTATAAGGCTTGAAATCCTGCCTTTCATGGTTATTTCACCGCTGTCGGGGTACATGATTTTGGTAAGCAGTTTAAGGGTGGTACTTTTACCGCAACCATTGTGTCCGATAAGTCCGACCGCTTCACCTTTTCTTACCTGAAAGCTTATTCCCTTTAAAACCTCCCTTTCTTCATAGCGGTTTCTTTTGCGGAACAGCAGTCTTTCTTTCAGCTGTGAACCCTTGTCCATATATATTTTGAACTTTTTGGTTATGTTTTTTACGTCTATTACCGTTTCATTCTTTGTCATTATAGTTCCTCCGCAAAGTGACGCTGTAGTTTAAGGAAAATAAAATGTCCTGCAATAAGAAATACAGTTCCCAGTATGAACGAAGAAAGCAGACCTGAAAGTTCGGGAACGGTCTTATAATAGAGAACGTCTCTGTAACAGCCGATAATGTGCGTCATCGGATTTAGGTTGAATAACGGCATAAGTCTTTCAGGTACTATGGATTTGTCGTACATAATCGGAGTCATGTACATCCATGCCATTGTAACTATACCTAAAATGTGTTCCAAATCCCTGAAATAAACCGTAACCGCAGAAGTTATAAGTGCCATACCGAGAGCAAGCATATATTCTACAATCATTATAACGGGCAGACAAAGCACGGCAAGCGGATTTATGCCCGTTCCTGAAAAAATGATGACAATGAATACCACTATAAAACTTAACAGCATATTTACAAAACTGCTTGTAACGTATGAAATAGGTATCACCTGACGTGGAAAATAAATTTTTTTTACAAGGTCTTTCTGTGCGACTATCGAAGCAGAACCGCCCGTGAGTGACGCTGAAAAGAAAATCCACGGAATCAGTGCGACAAAAAGATATAGATAATATCTCTCTATATCGGTACGGAGTATAAGGCTGAAAACAACCGTGTATACAACAAGCTGTAGCAGGGGATTTATAAAAGTCCACATAAATCCCAGTACAGAGCCTTTATAACGTCCACGCAGGTCTTTTTTGACAAGACTGAAAATCATCTGTCTGTAATCATATATTTCTTTAAGTGTTTTCATTTGAATCTCCTTGAAAACTTATTATTACCAATTATTATATCATGGTGTGTCAATGCCTGTCAATCATATTTTTTACATACTGTTTTTATTTTCCTGTAAATCTCTTGATTTTATTCATGAAATATGTTATAATACCAATAGTATTTTTATTGATGATAATATACTTAAAGGAGAAAAATATGAAAAAAATATTTGCGGTTCTGAAAAATATAAAGCCGTTTAACATGATAATGCTTACCTTTGCAGGAATTGTAAACGCTTTTGGAATAACGCTTTTCCTCATGCCCGTTGAACTTTATGACAGCGGTATTTCAGGAATGTCAATGCTTCTTGCACAGGTTACTCCCGAATGGCTTTCACTGTCTGTTTTTCTTGTTCTGCTGAATATTCCGTTGTTTCTTTACGGACTGAAAAGACAGGGCGGAAATTTTACTTTCTGTTCAATTTATACGGTTATTGTTTATTCTGTAACTTCGTGGCTTATTACAGACATTCTTCCGGTAGATGTAAGTATAGCGTCTCCTCTTGCGGGAACTGATTTACTTCTTTGTGCCTTGTTCGGTGGAGTTATTTCAGGTACGGGAAGTGGTCTGGCGATACGTTTCGGCGGAGCTATGGACGGTATGGAAGTTATGGCGGTTATCTTTGCGAAAAAAATCGGACTGTCTGTAGGAAGTTTTGTAATGGTCTATAATGTAATGCTTTACATAATATGTGGTTTTGTTATAAACAGCTGGATTCTTCCCCTTTACTCAATCGTTACATATATGGCGGCAATGAAAACAGTTGACTATATAGTTGACGGTTTACAGCGTTCAAAGGCTGCAATGATAGTCACGTCCCGACCCGATGAAATATGTACGGAACTTATGGAGGAATTTGGTTGCGGAATAACCCTCATTGACGCAAAGGGCGGTTTTTCGGGTGCGGACAGAAAGGTTTTATATTTTGTAGTGAACAGATTTCAGGTCATGAAAATGAAGAATATCGTCCGTAAGTACGACCCTCTCGCATACATAACACTTACAGAGGTGGCGGATATTTTTTCGGCAAATTCATAAATAAAAAGGGACGGTATCAGCCGTCCCTGTTTTTTCTTTCATGTCTGACTATAAGCTTTTTTATAAGACCGAAAATAATTCCTGCAATAAATTCAAAACCGCCTGTTGTGAGTATAAACAGATTGAAGTTTGTCAGAAGCTTTGAACCGAGATAGAAAACAATATTGCTTGTCTGACTGTATGCAACAGGTGGAACAATTGTCGATGTAATTCCGATTAAAAGACATACTATTCCGCTTGTCATGAAAATATTTTTGTAGAATCCTGTCAGATAACGTCCACGCTTGTCCACTATAACGGCAGTCCATATCATCAGTACAAGAACGACGGCAAGCAGAATTCCGAGAGTTACAAAAGAGAAAATATAACTCATGATTCCGAAATCAAAGCCCGTTTCTTTTTTCCATTCGTCAACTGAAAGTGCCTTGTCAGTCTGACCGTCTCCAATATTATAAACCATTGACGAAAAGTCATTCCGGCTGAGATTATTGTAATCCGACCTGTTGAACATATATTCAGCTATTTCTTCACTTGTAAGTGTTGGCTTTTTTCCTCCGTTAAGTATATAATCGGCGTATACGGAGACATTTTCTCCTATATAGTCGGTTGCATTGAGATTAAGGACGAAATTTCTGAAATCGTTTTCATTTCCACGTTTGTTTGTTATGTTGTAGAAATCCGTCTGTTCGTAAAGAAATTCGTTTACATCACGGTTACTGTCATATTCTGCTTCGAGTACTTTTTCCATGTCAAGACTTTTTATTCCCTTTTCAACGACTGTTCCCGAAAATCCGAGTTTTGTACAGAAAAGAATACTGAGGACAATAAGAAATATGATTGTAAAAAATGTAACGATACCTGCTCCGAAAAGTCGCAGTCCGCCGACTTTTACGGGTCTGTATTCCTGCTGAATCGGCTGAGGTTCGGGATAGGGCTGATTTTCGGGATACTGCTGAAACGGTTCAGGCGGAATGTCATACGGAGGCGGAAAAGGTTCTCTGTAATCTTCGTCATAATTATCATTAATCGGAATATACTGTGTATTCAGATTATCGTCATATTGTTCCTGAAAATCTTCCGGAATATTTTCGTCAGGTTCTTCAGTATGTTTTTTCAGAACCATTTTCGGTAGATTTTCTTTATGTTCTTCATTATTGTATTCGTCCGTTTTTTTCTGAATATCTTCAGAGTTTTCCTTTAAAGGTTCAGGGGTTATATGGCTGATTGGTTCGGTACTTCCAAAAAATTCTTCAGATTTGTTTTCTTGAACAGATTCAGGAACAGTCGGATTTTCCTGACAAAATTCTGTCTGCTGATTATTTTGAGTTGTATAAAAAGAATCGGATATTTCAGAATTTTCATTATCTTTCTTGGTATCGGACGGTTTGGCAAGTGATATTCTTCCTGTATCCGAAGAAATACTGTTTATAGCAATACGTTGTATTTTTGCACCACATTCAGAACAGAAAAGGGAATCGTCGTCAATTTGTCTGCCACATGAATTACAAAACATAACAATTTTCCTCCCGAATAAATTTCAAAATATTATTATTTATTATATAACATTAAGTTTTGTATGTCAATAATTATTTTGTTTTATCCGTCTTAATAATGTTATATGGTCTTTTATGTATATATCGGAATGAAAAATGCACAATTTCATGTATGCTGAAAAAAAAAATTTATAAGTTTTCGCTGAATA
>DETU01000113.1:41897-42045 GCA_002362175.1 Ruminococcus sp. UBA3280 | reverse complement strand
TTTCGCTGAATATTCATGATTTTATTGATTTTGCGATAATAAAGTGATATTATATTAGTTAAAGAGTATTCAGGAGGTTGAATGAAATGAACACTGTTTTTATTTTTTCCGGTATAGTCATTATTATCGGCACAGTCCTTAGTGGCTT
>DETU01000113.1:41254-41582 GCA_002362175.1 Ruminococcus sp. UBA3280 | reverse complement strand
TGTCTCAATTCATTCTGCCCGTTCACCGCTGAGTATCTCGCCTGATTCAATGTATTATTCAGAGCAATGAAGCTTAGTAGAGCCACCGGCAGAATGTCGGTGGCTTGTTTGTTAATACATGAATCAGAAAAAATTTAATCATAAAGGACTTTTTAATATGAAAATATCAGGAGCAAAAATCGTTGTTGAAACCTTAATTGAACAGGGCTGCAATACCGTTTTCGGCTATCCGGGAGGACAGGTTATCAATCTTTTTGATGAACTTTACCTCTGTCGTGACCGTATAAAGCACGTCCTCACAGCACATGAGCAGGGTGCTTCCCACGCT
>DETU01000113.1:13133-40974 GCA_002362175.1 Ruminococcus sp. UBA3280 | reverse complement strand
CATGAGCAGGGTGCTTCCCACGCTGCCGACGGCTATGCAAGAGCTACGGGAAAAGTAGGTGTAGTTATCGCTACTTCAGGTCCCGGTGCTACCAATCTTGTTACGGGAATAGCTACAGCTTATCTTGATTCTGTTCCCATGGTTGCCATTACAGGTAATGTTCCGTGCAGTCTTATCGGACGTGACAGCTTTCAGGAAGTTGATATTGTCGGTGTGACAATGCCCGTTACAAAACATAACTTCATTGTTAAAGATGTTTCCCAGCTTGCCGACACTCTCCGTATGGCTTTCAAAATCGCAAAGTCAGGCAGACCCGGACCTGTTCTGGTTGATATTCCGAAGGACGTACAGATTGCAAAATGTGATTTTACACCTGAAAGTCAGCCTGTTGTGCCTTATCCTCTGAGCTTTGCATCGGACGATAAACTGAAAAAAGCGGCTGAAATTATTAATTCATGTGAACGCCCCTATATTTATTTTGGTGGTGGAATTATCGCAGGAAAGGCATCTGAAGAACTTGCTGCTTTTGCTGACAAGATTGATGCACCTATGGGTTGTTCTCTTATGGGACTTTCTGCTGTTCCTGCTGATAATCCGCATTTTCTCGGTATGCAGGGTATGCATGGTCATTATGCTTCTTCCGTTGCGGAAGATGAGGCTGATTTGGTTATTGCACTCGGTGCGAGATTCTCCGACAGGGCAACAGGCGACAAAAACCGTTTTGCAAAGAATTTCAGAATTGTTCACATAGACATTGACAGTGCGGAACTTGATAAGAATATTCCTGCAAATCTTGCCGTTCAGGGAGACATAAAGGACGCTCTTGAACGTCTTACGGCTATAGTTGAGGAAAAGAAACATGAAGCATGGTCTGCACGTATCGACGAACTTAAAGCAGAAGAAGCACAGCGTGTTGAAAGTGCAAGGTCTGGCAGGGAACTTGACCCGTTTGCAATCGTTGATATTGTAAGCGAATATGAAAAAGACGCTAATATTGTTACAGATGTAGGACAGCATCAGATGTGGACGGCTCAGAGATACCCACTCAGAAAACCGAGAACGTTCCTCACAAGCGGTGGTCTTGGTACTATGGGATTTGGTATGGGTGCAGCAATCGGTGCGGCAGAAGCTACAGGAAGAAGAAGTATTCTCTTTACGGGCGACGGCAGTTTCGGAATGAATCTCAATGAACTTGCTACATCTGTTACACAGAATACTCCGCTTACAGTTGTAATAATGAATAACGGTGTACTCGGAATGGTTCGTCAGTGGCAGACGCTTTTCTTTGACAAGCATTACTCAAATACAACACTTGACGGACGCAAGACTGATTTCGTAAAGCTTGCTGAGGCTTTCGGTGCAAAGGGTGTGAGAGTATTCACTAAGGACGAACTCAGAAACGCTGTTCAAGAATCATTTGCATATAACGGTACTTTTGTTATTGACTGTGCTGTGGACTGCGATGAGTTTGTACTTCCCATGCTTCCGCCCGGTGGTTCAATTGATGATATTATTACAGAAATAAAGTGAGGTGAGTGAAATGGCTAAACAGTACATAATAGGTGTAATCGTATCGAATATTGCAGGTGTGCTTTCAAGAGTTTCGGGAATGTTCACAAGAAGAAGCTTTAATATTGACAGTCTTACAGTGGGCGAAACCGAATCAAGTGAGTTTTCACGTATTACTATAGCTTTTCACGGTGATGATGAGATAAAGGACCGTATAATCAGACAGCTTGACAAACTTCATGATGTAAAGGAAGTTGAAGTGCTCGACAAGCATGAAACCGTTATCCGTGAACTTCTTCTCATAAAAGTAAGAAACAAGCCCGAAACAAGACAGGATATAATGACGGCTGTTGAGATTTTCCGTTCAAAGATTGTTGATTATTATCCATCGTCGCTTACAATTGAACTTACAGGCGAAACATCAAAAATAGACGCTTTCATTGAACTTGTAAAGCCTTATGGTATCATGGAAATGTGCCGTACCGGTATTGTCGCCGTTGAACGTGGCGAACGTTGTCTTAAAACTGTAAAATAACAGTGTGATTATAATTGTCTTGACAAGACAATATAATAAATTTATTAATTCAAAGGAGTAACCCAAAATGGAAAATACTGCAAAGGTTTTTTATGAACAGGACTGCGACCTCTCACTTCTCTACGGCAAGACAATTGCTGTAATCGGATATGGTTCACAGGGTCACGCACACGCACTCAACGCTAAGGAGTCACTCGGTGACAACGGCAGAGTTATCATCGGTCTTTATGAAGGCTCTAAGTCATGGGACAAGGCTGTTGCTCAGGGCTTTGAAGTTTTCACTGCTGCTGAAGCTGCAAAGCAGGCTGACATCATCATGATTCTTATCAACGATGAAAAACAGGCTGATATGTACAAGAAAGATATTGCCCCCAACCTCGAAGCAGGTAATATGCTTATGTTTGCTCACGGTTTTGCTATTCATTTCGGTCAGATTGTACCGCCCGCTGACGTTGACGTTACAATGATTGCACCTAAGGGACCGGGACACACTGTAAGAAGTGAATATCAGGTTGGCAAGGGTGTTCCTTGTCTCGTTGCCGTACATCAGGACGCTACAGGCAAGGCTAAGGAAATGGCACTTGCTTACGGTCTTGCTATCGGCGGTGCAAGAGCAGGTGTTCTTGAAACAACTTTCAGAACAGAAACAGAAACTGACCTTTTCGGTGAACAGGCTGTACTCTGCGGTGGTGTTTGTGCATTAATGCAGGCAGGTTTTGAAACACTTGTTGAAGCAGGTTATGACCCGAGAAACGCTTACTTTGAGTGTATCCACGAAATGAAGCTTATCGTTGACCTTATCTATCAGAGTGGTTTCTCAGGTATGAGATACTCTATCTCAAATACTGCTGAATACGGTGACTATATCACAGGTCCTAAGGTAATTACAGAAGATACAAAGAAGGCTATGAAGCAGATTCTCAAGAACATTCAGGACGGTTCATTCGCTAAGGAGTTCCTTCTTGATATGTCTGCCGCAGGTGGTCAGGCACATTTCCGTGCTATGAGAAAGCTTGCTGCTGAACACCCGTCCGAAAAGGTAGGCGAGGAAATCAGAAAGCTTTACAGTTGGAGTGATGAGGATAAACTTATCAACAACTGATAATCAGTAATTGACGTTGTTGGTTTGCAATCCGAAAATTTTCGGCTGTGAATCGGACTTTATTCGGGTGACGGTTCATAAAAGTTCCGTCACCTGTTTTTATAAAACTGGAGGGTTTATGAAACAATACAAGATAATTAAAGTAGATTTTGATATAAAATACGAAAAAGCTTAAACGTTGATGAATGAAATGTCAGAAAAAGGCTGGAAAGTTGCTTGTATGACTCCTGAACCTATTAACAGTATGAAAATGATGATTACTTTTTGTCGTAAATCAAATAATGTGGAATAATATTATGTCTGATTCCTACATAAGAAAATTTGTTTCAAATAAAAAGTATATTATTGCTTTTCTGTTTATTCTGTTATCCGCTGTCAGCAATTACTATTAACTTGAAAAAGAAATAACAGATAAGGATTATTAAACATTGGAAATAGTAATTGTTGACCATCAGAAAGAACTTCGCAGCTTTATATTGGGAATACCTTTTCTTGTTGTTGGACTTATTCTGCTGAAAATTTCGGGAACTCCTTTTGTTTATGAAAAAAATGGAGAAGAATAATATGAATTTAATCGGACTTAGCTGTATTTTTCCCGTTCCTGACATAAGGAAAACAGCGGAATTTTATGCCTCCCGTCTGGGATTCAGAGCGGTTGAGTACATGGAATGTAAAGAACTGCATATATGTCTTTACAGGGACAAAACAGAAATAATTCTGCTTGAAGCAGATACAGACAGAATTTTCCCTAACCGTGAATTGTATGGATACGGTTACGACGCTTATTTGTATACAGATAATCAGGAACTACTTGAAAAAGAGTATTCAGAAAAATGTGTTAAAATTATCAGGTCTCTTGACGTTACGGATTACAGTAACAGGGAATTTGTTATTGAGGATTCAGACGGCAGATAGCTTTCATTCGGATTGAAGTTAAAAGATGTATGAATGAAAATTTTCGGCGGTAAATTAAACTTGATGTTTTTACAGGAAAATATATTATTGATAATTGGAATTTGCGGGAGATAATTGAAAATGAGTAAAATAATTATTTTAGTCGGAAGTATGCGGAAAGGTGGAAACACTGAATTACTTGCTTCTGCATTTGCTGACGGTGCAGGACAAAATAATGATGTTGAAATTATTTCTGTAGCAGATTACAGTGTAAATTATTGTATCGGGTGTAATTCATGTTTTAAAAGTAAAGGTAATAAATGTTTTCAGAATGATGACATGACCCATATATATGATAAGCTGATGAGTGCCGATATATTAGTGATAGCTTCACCTGTATATTTTTATGGTGTAAGTGCGGAATTGAAAGCAATAATTGACAGATTACATACACCTATGAGAAACAAATTTAAAATAACAAAGCTTGCATTGATTTTAGTTGGAGCTGCAACTTTACCGGAATTGTTTGATTCAATCAAAATGCAGTATCAGCTTGTTTTGGATTTTTTTCATTTGGAAGATGCAGGCATGGTTCTTGTTAGTGGTGCTAAGGACAAAGGAGATGTCTCCGATAAATCTTTGGCGGAAGCATATAATTTAGGATTTTCAATAAAATAAAATATTTTGATTTTTTATATTGATTTTAAAGTGAGGTAAAAAATTATGAGTGAAAATTTTTTCTGTTCAGGAGTTGAAAAGGCTTCACAGCGTTCACTTTTCAACGCTCTCGGACATACCAAAGAAGAAATGAAACGTCCGCTTGTTGGTATTGTATCATCATATAACGAAATAGTACCGGGACATATGAATATAGATAAAATAGTTGAGGCGGTAAAGTTAGGTGTTGCAATGGGAGGCGGTACACCTGTTGTATTCCCTGCAATAGCAGTATGTGACGGTATCGCAATGGGTCATAAAGGCATGAAGTATTCACTTGTTACACGTGACCTTATCGCAGATTCTACAGAGTGTATGGCACTTGCTCACAATTTTGATGCACTTGTTATGGTTCCTAACTGTGACAAGAATGTTCCGGGTTTGCTCATGGCTGCCGCACGTATAAATGTACCTACTATTTTTGTAAGCGGTGGACCTATGCTTGCAGGTCATGTTAAGGGAAAGAAAACAAGCCTTTCAAGTATGTTTGAGGCTGTCGGTGCTTATACGGCAGGTAAAATGACGCTGGAGGACGTTGAGGAATTTGAAAACAATGCCTGTCCCACCTGTGGCTCATGTTCGGGAATGT
The DNA here is from genome assembly GCA_002362175.1 of Ruminococcus sp. UBA3280. Classification (GTDB taxonomy): domain Bacteria; phylum Bacillota; class Clostridia; order Oscillospirales; family Ruminococcaceae; genus Ruminococcus. The sequence continues at coordinate 35,628 of DETU01000113.1, read as the reverse complement.
ACACCGCAAATTCCATGAACTGTCTTACAGAAGTACTCGGAATGGGATTAAAGGGCAACGGCACAATCCCTGCTGTTTATTCCGAGAGAATAAAGCTTGCAAAAATGGCAGGTATGCAGGTTATGGAACTCTACAGAAAAAATATCCGTCCGCTTGACATAATGACCGAAAAGGCTTTTATGAACGCCCTTACTGCCGATATGGCTCTTGGCTGTTCCACAAACAGTATGTTGCACCTCCCTGCAATTGCAAATGAATGTGGAATTGACATTAATCTTGATATCGCAAATGAAATAAGTGCTAAAACTCCTAATCTCTGTCATCTTGCTCCCGCAGGTCATACCTATATGGAGGACTTGAATGAGGCTGGCGGTGTTTATGCTGTACTGAACGAGCTTACAAAGAAAAATCTCATCAATACAGACTGCATGACGGTTACAGGAAAGACAGTCGGTGAAAATATTTCGGGCTGTATAAATAAAGACCCTGAGACAATACGTCCGATTGAAAATCCGTACAGCGAAACAGGCGGAATTGCTGTTCTTCGTGGAAATCTTGCACCCGATAGATGTGTTGTAAAGAGAAGTGCGGTAGCTCCCGAAATGCTTGTACACAGAGGACCTGCACGTGTATTTGACAGTGAGGAAGAAGCTATAAAAGTTATTTATGAGGGCAGTATAAAAGCAGGTGACGTTGTTGTTATCCGTTACGAAGGACCAGCCGGTGGTCCGGGTATGCGTGAAATGCTCTCACCAACTTCTGCAATTCAGGGTGCAGGTCTCGGCTCAACAGTCGCACTTATCACAGACGGACGTTTCAGCGGTGCAACACGTGGTGCTGCTATTGGTCACGTTTCTCCTGAAGCTGTTAACGGCGGTACTATCGCATACGTAAAGGACGGCGATATGATTTCAATTGATATTCCCAACTACAGTATTAATCTTGAAGTTTCCGACGAAGAACTTGCAGAACGTAAAAAGACCATGACTATCAAGAAAAAAGATAGTATTACAGGTTATCTGAAACGTTATGCTTCTATGGTTTCGTCTGCTGACAAGGGTGCTATAATCAACAGAAAGTAATAATTTATATAGTGTGCTGTTTTTTTGTCGGACATTTCGCTGTCTGAAAAAATGTGGCATTGAAGAAAGGCTATTAATATGAGCAAATCCATAGAAGAATATCGCACGGAAATAAAGAAAATTCTTGACGAATATTATGAATTGCTGAAAGTTTATGACAAAACTGAAATACAGGTTCCTGATTTTATTGAGATTCCGAACGGAATGTTTACCGGAGAGGTTGAAGAAGTCTCTAAATACAATATAACACTCCGGACGTGGAAAATGATTCCGTCTGATGTTACAGAAGAAGACATTGCAGAACTTGAAAAAGAAATCGGAGTCCGTTTGCCCGATTCTTTGAGAGCATACTATACATCATATTATCATTTGTGGGATTTTGAAAGAAATCTTTCCATAAATTCACCAGTGGCAAAAATGTGCGGAATTTATAACGCTTACGATGAGCTGATGATAAAATTTGGTTATCTGCCATTCACATGGATTTAGGACGCATGGATATGTTGCATGAAATTTGACGAAAATAATCAGGATTGCGGAATATACATGATTGACCATGAAGAAATGTTTGCTTTTGACGCTGAAACCGTAACTATTCAGGATATTGAAAAAGTTATGCGTTTTAAGGCAAAAAACTTTTGTGAGTATCTTTATAACGAAACTGTCGGAATGGTAAAAGAACTTATAAAATGCGGACATTATTCAGATAAATAGATGCATGAGTTTTGGAGATTGTATATGAAAATTGAACACGTTGCTATGTACGTTGAAGATTTGGAAAGGTCAAAAGAATTTTTTGTAAAATACTTCAATGCTGTTCCGAATAATATGTATCATAACAAAAAAACTGATTTCAGGTCATATTTTCTTTCTTTTGATGACGGTGCAAGGCTTGAAATAATGAACAAACCACAAATAAAGGATAATTCGGAAAAAACTGAAAGAAAAGGTTATGCACATATTGCGTTCAGTCTCGGAAGTGCCGAAAACGTTGACCGTCTAACCGCTGAACTAAAGTCGGACGGTTACACGGTCATAAGCGAACCCCGAAAAACAGGCGACGGATATTATGAAAGCTGTATAGTTGATTTGGAAGGAAATTTGATTGAACTGACTGTATAAGGAGTAATTAATGAAAATCAGAATCAGAGAACTTGCCAAAAAAGATTATGGAAAAGCTGTGCAGTTTGCAATAGACGGTATGCACTTTAACTGGTATATGGACAGTAAGTTGTTGCTGAATCTTTACGGAAGATATTTTTTGTATCTGGCACTTTCACGGGCAACGCAGGTTATTTCTGTATATGCGGATAATGTTTTTGCAGGAGTACTCTTTGCCGATATGAAAGGTGAATCCAAAAAATACCGTTCATTTTCAAAAACTGTTTATGTAAAAGTATTTGAGTTTCTGCAACATATATTTTTCAAAGGTGCGGACGTTTATGACAGGGCAAATAAAAGTATGTTCAGACAATACAGCATGAATAATTCCCCCGACGGTGAAATTATATTTCTTGCCTGTAATCCCGAAATAAAGGGAAAAGGATTAGGAAGTATAATGCTTGCCGAACTTGAAAAGCGTGAAAGTAACAAGCAGATTTATCTTTACACGGATAATGCCTGTACATATCAATTTTACGAGCATAGGGGATTTAAGAAGTCAGAGGAAAGAAAAATCGTCCTTCAACTTAACGGCAAATCAATACCGTTGGTTTGTTTTCTTTACAGCAAGCAGACAAATGATTGAAAGGGGATTTTATTGTGCAGAAATCAAGTATGGGTATTATATTGGAGCAATGGATTATGACTGTACTTTTGTTTATATTCGGCTGATAAATATAATGGAGGTTATTTTTATGAAAAAATATATAAATAGTCTTAAAATAGAGGATATTCCATGGGACAGAATGGTTACTGCTTACGGCACAGCGGAAAAATATCCTGAATATCTCAGTATTCTTGACGGAATGAAAGACCTTGATGAAGTGAAAAAGGCATGGAACAGCATTTCTGACTTTGAACATCAGTCAACTTTGTTTACACCTGCTCCGTTTGCACTTGTTTTTCTTGTGAAAATCTACAAAAAAGCAAGGAATACTGACAATCCGGTTGCAGATTGGCTTGCGGATAAACTGGCAGACGAATTTAAGTATTATATGGAAATCTGTAATGAAACAGAAAATTCAGAACACGCTGAACCTCTTGAAAATATGTCTGATATTCTGAATGACAAGTATCTGCTCCCAACGGGATTTGACCTTGACCCCGAATATGATGACGATGATGACGATTTTGACGTTGACGAATTTATAGTCAGTCTTTTTCCGGAAGATTTATTTTACAGTCTTTATTATTACACAAAGAAAATACTTTCCGAAATTCACTCAATGTCAGAATGATTGGAAAAATTGTAACAGTAACTGTTGACAGACCGCTGGGAAGTTTTCACCCTGAATACAAGGATATGTATTATCCGGTCAATTACGGCTATATTGAGGGAACTGTTGCACCGGACAGTGAAGAACAGGACGCTTATATACTGGGAGTTGATACACCTGTTGAAAAATTTACAGGAAAAATTATTGCAGTTATTCACAGATATGACGATGTTGAAGAAAAACTAGTAGTCTGTCCGGAAAACGTTAACTTCAGCAAGGAGGAAATAATGAAACAAGTTTGTTTTCAGGAACAATATTTCAGCTTGGAAATAATAATGTGAATCAATCTTGTATTTGAACGGAGATTATATAATGCAATTCAATATTAATTCTTTGTATATATGTGTCAAGGATATGGAAAGGGCTGTTGTGTTTTATGAAAATTTTTTTGAACAGACGGTTACAGAAAAAGACGATATATACAGTGTTTTTGATATAAACGGTTTTCGGTTCGGGTTGTTTGCCTATCAGAAAACAGGTGAAAAACATGATTTCGGAAGTAACTGTCTGCCAAGTTTCAGCGTTGAGAATGTTGAAATTCTCAATAAAAAAATCAGGAATATGAAATTATGTTTTCCGCTTACGAAAATCGGCAGAAACTGGGTTACTGAATTTATTGATTCAGAAGGCAATCATATTGAACTTACTGCACAAGTACAATAAATATATAAGAATCCGTTGAAATCAATAAAACTTTTTGAAAATATAAATATGAGGAGTGGGTCTGAAAAATATGATAAGAAAATTCAGTGATGATGACATTAACCGTATTATGACTATATGGTTTGAGGCAAATACAGATTCACATAATTTCATAAATCCTGACTACTGGAAAGAAAAATATAATGAAGTAAGGGAAATGATACCGCAGGCGGAAGTGTATGTCTGTGAAAGCGGTGGTATAATAAAAGGTTTTATCGGACTTGACGGTGATTATATTGCAGGAATATTTGTTGACAAACCATACAGGTCAAAAGGTATCGGAACAGCTCTTCTTAATTTTGTAAAGGAAATCCGTAACAGACTGGTTTTATCAGTTTATGAAAAAAATAAGTCTGCTGTGAGGTTTTATGAAAAATCCGATTTTATAATTGAATCAACAGGAACAGACAGCGATACATTGCAGACTGAATATACTATGTTGTGGAAACGCTGAATTCGGGGGAGTATATACTGTGAGCGTTGACCGATGTAATAGCTGTATTTGTTTACAGATTACTAACAAGAAATAGGTTTATCGGAGGTTTTATTATGTCAGATGTATATGAAAAATGTCCTGTACTTGAAAATAAAAATTATCTGTTAAGGTTTGTTTCTGAAAAGGATATTTCAGACCTGCTTGAAGTATACAGTGATAAAAATGCATTACCTTTCTTTAACAGTGATAACTGCAACGGAAATAATTTTTATTATCCTACAAAAGAAAAAATGTCTGAAGCTGTAAAATTCTGGGAGTTTTCATATCAGAAACGGTATTTTGTAAGATTTACTGTAATTGATAAATCTGTAAATAAAGCAGTCGGAACGGTCGAACTGTTTCGCCGAGATTCAGACGACGATTTTAATGGTAATGGTGTTTTGCGTCTTGATGTGAAAAGTGATTATGAACAGGAAAATATACTTTCTGAAATTTTAACTGTTATTGTTCCGTCGGCTTTTGAAATGTTTGATTGTTATGAAATAATAACAAAAGTTCCGTGTTATGCTGTTGAAAGAATAAGGGCGGTAAAGAAATTCGGTTTTATCAAGTCAGAAAACCTTATGATTGGTACACATGACGGATATGCATATAAAGATTACTGGATTGTACAGAAAAAATAAATAGTATTTAAATTAAACTATAAATTCTGATTTGCTTATGCAATAAAGATTTATAATAAAAAATTTCTGAAAGGAATGATTTGAAAAATGGGTATGACAATGACTCAGAAAATCCTTGCATCTCATGCAGGGCTTGAATCGGTTCAGGCAGGACAGCTTATTCTTGCCAATCTGGACTTAGTTCTTGGCAATGATATTACATCACCTGTAGCTATAAAGGAGTTTGCAAAACTCAACAAGGAAAAGGTATTTGACAAGAACAAGGTAACAATGGTTATGGACCATTTCGCACCTAACAAGGATATTAAAGCGGCTGAACAGTGCAAGATGTGTCGTGACTTCTGCGGTGAAAAGGAAGTAAAACACTTCTATGATGTTGGTAAAATGGGGATTGAACACGCACTCCTTCCCGAAAAAGGACTTGTTACTTCGGGTAATGTTGTAATCGGTGCTGATTCACACACCTGTACTTATGGTGCATTGGGTGCTTTTTCAACGGGTGTCGGTTCAACTGATATGGCGTGCGGTATGGCAATCGGTAAGGCATGGTTTAAAGTGCCGTCTGCCATAAAGTTCAATCTTACGGGAAAACTCCGCAAGTATGTTTCGGGTAAGGACGTTATTCTTCATATTATCGGAAAAATAGGTGTTGACGGTGCTTTGTATCGTTCAATGGAGTTTACCGGTGAGGGACTTTCTTCACTGTCTATGTCAGACCGTCTTTGTATTGCAAATATGGCTATTGAGGCAGGTGCAAAGAATGGTATATTTGAAGTTGATGACATTACACTTGAATATGTAAAGGCTCACGGTGCAAAAGAACCTGTTATTTACAAGGCAGATGAAGATGCGGTTTACGACGAAGTTATAGATATTAATCTTTCTGAAATTGAACCTACTGTATCTTTCCCGCATCTTCCCGAAAATGCAAAGACTTTTGACCAGTTTGGTGATATTGAAATAAATCAGGTTGTAATTGGTTCATGTACAAACGGCAGACTTGAAGACTTACAGGAAGCCGCAGAAATCATGAAAGGCAGACAGTGTGCAAAGAATGTACGCGTAATAGTAATTCCTGCAACCCAGCAGATTTATCTTGACGCTATGGAGCAGGGACTTTTAAAGATATTCATTGAAAGCGGTGCGGTTGTTTCCACTCCTACCTGCGGACCATGTCTGGGCGGACATATGGGTATACTTGCAAAGGGTGAGCGTGCCGTTGCAACCACTAACCGTAACTTTGTGGGCAGAATGGGACACGTTGAGTCGGAAGTATATCTTGCAAGCCCTGCGGTAGCGGCAGCAAGTGCTGTTACAGGAAAAATTTCAAGTCCTTGGGAGGTTATGAACGTATGAAATATGAGGGAAATGTTATAAAATACAACGATAACGTCGATACAGATGTAATTATTCCTGCACGTTATCTCAACACAAGTGACCATGCAGAACTTGCTTCACATTGTATGGAAGATTTAGATAAAACTTTTGTTACAAGAGTTCAGCAGGGCGATATTATAACAGCAGGTTTCAATTTCGGCTGTGGTTCGTCAAGAGAACACGCCCCCATTGCTATAAAGGCAAGCGGTATTTCACTTGTCATTGCAAAGAGTTTTGCAAGAATTTTCTACAGAAATTCAATAAATATCGGACTTGCCATTGTAGAGTGTCCCGAAGCTGTTGACGGTATCAGTGAGGGCGACCGTGTTGAAGCTGACATGGACAATGGTATTATCCGTAATCTTACGACAGGCAAGGAATACAAAACTGAACCGTTTCCGGAGTTTGTCCAGAAAATCATTGAAAACGGCGGTCTGATAAATTCAATCGCTGAAGGCATTATCAAATGATTGAAAATCTGAAACCGTTCGCTCCGGGTGAGAAAATAATGGAGGGTACTTTCATAAGCCGTATTTTTAAAAATGACGGAGATGACAGACTTTCCGTGCTTTTTGACGATGACACTATTAAGGAATACGCTGAAAAGTGTATTGAACACTTTAATAATATGCCCGACGAAATGGTTGACCTTATTTGTAGTGGCATAATAAAGTGTGCTGAAGCAGGTGGACTTGATGAGGAGTTTGAACTTCCCGAAATCGAAAACGTCAGGGATATTCTTGAATACTGCTGGTTTACGACAATGACGGTTGACATTTCTGAAAATGACGGAATATCCTATGTAATTGAGGGTGAGGGCGACTGGGGTGAAGTTGTCGGATTTGTAATAAAAAACGGTAATCTTGCTTATGTCGGCGATGAATTTGAGGAATATTTATAAAAAGGAGAATGATAGAAATGGAATTTAATATTGCACTTCTTAAAGGTGACGGCATAGGTCCTGAAATAGTGGACAGTGCCGTTGCCGTACTTGAAAAAGTGGCTGATAAATTCGGTCATAAGTTCAATTTTACACCATACTTAATCGGTGGCTGTGCATACGACGCTACAGGTGTACCGCTTCCGCAGGAAACTATTGACGGCTGTCTTGCAAGCGACAGTGTACTTTTAGGTGCTGTAGGCGGTTATAAGTGGGACAACCTCGCAGGCGACAAGAGACCCGAAAAGGCTTTGCTCGGTATCCGTTCCGCACTCGGACTTTTCACAAATCTCCGTCCTGCTAAACTCTATCCCGCACTCCGTTCCGCATCTCCTCTCAAAGAAGAAATTGTCGGTAACGGTTTTGACCTTATGATAGTACGTGAACTTACAGGCGGTATTTATTTTGGTGACAGGGGTTACAGACAGGGAAAATATGGTGAAGAAGCTTATGACACGGAAGCTTACAGCGTTACTGAAATTGAGAGAATCGGACGTGTTGCTTTTGATACGGCTATGAAGCGTAACAAGAAACTTACAAGCATTGACAAGGCAAACGTTCTTGAAAGTTCACGTCTATGGAGAAAGACCATGCATGAACTTGCCGAACAGTATCCCGAAGTTGAATACAGTGATATGTTTGTTGACAATGCAGCTATGCAGTTGGTGAGAAATCCACAGCAGTTCGATGTTATTGTAACTTCAAATATGTTTGGTGATATTCTTTCCGACGAGGCTTCACAGATTACGGGTTCAATCGGAATGCTTGCGTCTGCCTCACTCGGTGCGACAACGAGAGGTATGTACGAGCCTATTCATGGGTCTGCACCTGATATTGCAGGTCAGAACAAGGCTAACCCGATTGCTACAATACTTTCAGGTGCTATGATGCTCCGCTACTCTTTCGGACTTTCGGAAGAGGCAGAATGTATTGAAAAGGCTGTTGACAATGTACTTAATGCAGGTTACCGCACAGCCGACCTTATGGGCAATACAGAGGGTACACCTCTTACCTGCACGGAAATGACTGAAAAGGTATTAGAGGCGTTATAATAATGGACAGAAAAAATTTTGACTGTAAAGTTTGTTCGCTTGCAGTTTTCCGCAGTCTTACCAAAGACGGCGTTATAAATAAATTTATGAAACTTTTGGATAATTGGTCAGAAGTTTCCGTTGAAAATTTTATATCAGTTTATTCGGAATTTGTTGCGGAACTTTACAGGAAAAACATAAATTTCAGTGAATATATTCTGAAAGCTGTACTTGAAGATGATAATTTCTATATCATCGGCAAGGCACAGGGGAAAGTTTTCGACAATTATATTGTTGAAACTGTTGAAAACGAACTGAAAACATTGCAGGAAATTTCACGCCTTACTCCTGAAGAAATTACTGCTGATATTGATTATGACGGTTTTCTTCCCAAGTGGAAAACTTCTGAGATAGATTTTATTGCGGAATATAACAGACGTATTGAAAATATCAGTAAATACGGTTACGGAAAGTATTCACAGAACAAGATGTTTATTCTCAGAAACGGTGAAACTGTTCCTGTAAAATATCCCGATAGCCAGCGTCTTGACCACCTTTACGGCTATAAGAGAGAACGTCAGGCAGTTATTGACAATACCCTTGCACTACTTGACGGCAAACCTGCTCAGAATGTTCTTTTGTACGGCGACGCAGGTACGGGCAAATCGTCATCAGTAAAGGCAATTGTAAACGAGTATGCAGACAGAGGACTACGTCTTATTGAAATAACAAAGGAACAGTTAAGGGACATTCCGAAGATTATCGATGATATTAGTCACAATCCGCTTAAATTCATAATATTTATAGACGATTTGACTTTTACCGCAGGTGAGGATTGTTTCGGTGCTTTAAAAGCAATGCTGGAGGGTTCTGCTTCTGCAAGGTCGGACAATATCGCTATCTATGCCACAAGCAACAGACGGCATCTTGTAAAGGAAACGTTCTCCGAGCGTGACGGCGACGATGTTCACCGTAATGACACAATGCAGGAACTTATTTCACTTTCTGCACGTTTTGGTCTGCGTGTGAATTTCGGTAAACCCGACAAGAAAGAATTTGTCCGCATAGCAGGAGAACTTGCAAGACAGAAAGGTCTTGAATTTGACGAAAAGGAATTTGAACTGAAAGCAGAACGCTTTGCAATGTCGTCAGGTAACGGACGTTCACCAAGAACCGCAAAGCAGTTTGTAAATCAGCTTATCAATGAACAGAATTTTTAAGACTGTAAATATTACAGCCATACAGGAGGTAAAAAATAATGCTTACCCTTGATAAAATCTATCATGCAAAGTTTGTTTTAAAGCAGGTTATAAGGGAAACCGACATCATTCATGCACCAAACATCAATCCTGAATCAGAGATTTTTCTGAAAACCGAAAATCTTCAGATAACAGGTTCTTTCAAAGTAAGAGGTGCATATTACAAGATGTCACAGCTTTCCGACGAGGAAAAGGAACGTGGAGTTATTGCGTGTTCTGCGGGAAATCATGCACAGGGTGTTGCACTTGCCGCCGCAAAAAATGGTATAAATTCAATAATCTGTCTGCCCGACGGAGCTCCGATTTCCAAAGTAGAGGCTACAAAAAGCTATGGTGCAAAAGTTTGTCTTGTAAAGGGTGTTTATGATGACGCTTATGCGGAGGCACTGAGACAACGTGACGAAAACGGTTATACTTTTATTCACCCGTTCGATGACGAAAATGTAATAGCAGGACAGGGTACAATCGGTCTTGAACTTCTTGAACAGCTTCCCGAAATGGACGCTGTAATTGTTCCCGTAGGCGGAGGCGGACTTATTTCAGGCGTTGCTTTTGCAATAAAGAGCCTTAACCCCGATATAAAGGTTTACGGTGTACAGGCAGCAGGAGCACCGAGTATGTTCAATTCTGTTCACGACCATAAAATAGAGTGTCTTGACAGTGTCTCAACTATTGCCGACGGTATAGCAGTGAAAGAACCGGGAGAAAATACATTCAGATATGTTTCTGAATACGTTGACGACATTGTAACGGTTACAGACGACGAAATTTCCGCCGCTATACTTGCACTCATGGAAAAGCAGAAACTTGTGACAGAAGGTGCTGGTGCTGTTTCGGTAGCGGCTGCAATGTTCAATAAAGTTCCTGTAAAGAATAAAAAGGTTGTTTGTCTGCTTTCAGGCGGAAATATTGATGTTACGATACTTTCAAGAGTTATAAAGCGTGGTCTGCTTATGACGGGTAGAACGTATTCAATGAATATTGAACTTATTGATAAACCCGGTCAGCTTATGGACGTTTCAAGAATTATCGCAGAAGCAGGCGGAAACGTTATTTCAATACATCATGAACGTGCTAACGAAGGTTCGGCTGTGAACGGCTGTTATCTGAGAATAGTTCTTGAAACACGCAATTATCAGCATATTGACGAAATAAAAACCGCTCTCAAAGAAAACGGTTTCAAAATAGTAAATGACTGAACAGGAGGTTATAAAATGACTAAAATTCATACAGAAAAAGCACCTGCTGCTGTAGGTCCTTATTCACAGGCAGTGGTTTCGGGCGGTATGGTCTATACTTCGGGACAGATTGCAATAAATCCTGCCACCAATACCATTGAGGCTGTTACCATTCAGGAACAGACCGAACAGATTATGCAGAATCTCAAAGCTGTTCTTGAGGCTTCGGGTTCTTCATTTGAAAAGGCAGTGAAAACAACCTGTTTCCTTGCCGATATGAATGACTTTGGTGCTTTCAATGAAATTTACGGGAAATATTTTACTTCACTTCCTGCGAGAAGTTGTGTCGCAGTAAAGACACTTCCGAAAAATGTTCTTGCAGAAGTTGAAGTAATTGCCGAAGTAGGTGAATAATTTTGAACAGAGGGCGGTCTGTGACCGCCCGTTCCTGAATAAAAGGAGTTTTATATATGAGATTACATGAATTGCAGGAGAAAATCCTGAAACTTAAAAAAGAAACGAATACCGTTATTCTTGCACACAGCTATCAGGCAAGGGAAATTGTTGAAATAGCTGACTTTACAGGTGACAGCTATAAACTCAGTGTTGACGCAAAGGGTGTTGATGCTGACAACATACTTTTCTGCGGTGTTCATTTCATGGCTGAAACCGCTAAAATGCTTGCACCTCAGAAGCGTGTTTTTCTTGCAAATAAAAATGCAGGCTGTCCTATGGCTGAACAGATGGACGCTGAAATGATTTCCATGCTCAAGGAAAAAGAACCTGACAGAACGGTTGTGGCTTATATAAATACAACCGCTTCACTGAAAACCGTATGTGATGTATGTGTTACATCATCAAGTGCGTTGAAAATCGTGAAAGCAATTGACAATGACAAGATTCTGTTTATTCCCGACTGCAATCTTGGTGACTATGTTAAGCGTAGTATTCCCGAAAAAGACATAAAACTTCTGAACGGCGGTTGTCCGACTCATGCAGGAATTACCATTAAAGAAGTTATGAAGGCAAAGGAAGAACACCCCGATGCTCTTTTCCTTGTTCACCCTGAATGTACTCCGCCTGTTGTCAAGCTTGCTGATTACGTCGGTTCTACTTCGGGGATTATGGACTATGCCATCAAATCCGACGCAAAGGAATTTATCATAGGTACGGAAACCTCAATTGCCGAACATTTGCAGTATGAATGTCCCGAAAAGAAATTTTATCCTGTAACCAAAAACATTGTATGTCATAATATGAAAATCACAACACTTCCCGATGTTTACAATGCCCTTAAAGGTATAGACGACGGCAGTGCGTTTGAGATTCTTATGGACAACGAACTTATTTCAAAGGCAAGAAAGTGCATAGACGAAATGATAAGACTTGGCGGTTGAAATGACTGAAATTGTTGAAAAACTTTACAGAACAGGAAATATTTCTGACAGTGAACTTAAGTCGCTTATTGAAACAGATGATAAATGCGTTTCAAATCTTATTGTAAAATGTGCCGACGAAACAAGACAGAAGTATTACGGAAAAAAAGTCTTTCTGCGTGGACTGATAGAAATTTCAAACTATTGCAGAAATGACTGTCTTTATTGCGGTATACGCAGAAGCAATAAAAATACGGAACGTTACAGACTGAACCGTGAAGAAATACTTTCATGCTGTGAAAACGGCTATGAACTGGGTTTCCGTACTTTTGTAATGCAGGGCGGTGAGGATTCGTATTTTACAGACAATTTTATGTGTTTTCTGATTTCAGAAATAAAGAAGAAATATCCCGACTGTGCCGTTACTCTTTCTCTCGGTGAACGTTCATACGAAAGTTACAGACGAATGAAAGAAGCAGGTGCAGACCGTTATTTACTTCGTCATGAAACCGCTTCCAAAGAACTTTACGGAAAACTGCACCCTGAAGAAATGAGTTTTGAAAAGCGTCGGCAATGTCTTTTTAATCTGCGTGAACTGGGTTATCAGGTAGGTTCGGGCTTTATGGTGGGTGTGCCGTTTCAGACAACGGAAAATATTATTGAAGATTTGCGTTTTTTGCAGGAAATCAGACCGCATATGATTGGAATAGGTCCTTTTGTTCCGCACCGTGAAACGCCGTTTTCAGATAAAAAGAGCGGTACACTTGAATTAACACTGCGTATTCTCGGAATACTCCGTCTTATGTTTCCGAAAGCTCTTATTCCTGCAACAACTGCACTCGGAACGATTTCACCCGATGGTCGTGAACTCGGTCTGAAAACAGGCTGTAATGTTGTTATGCCGAATCTTTCACCCGTCAGTGTCAGAAAGAAGTATAATCTTTATGACAACAAAATCTGTACGGGAGAAGAATCTGCTGAGTGTAGGGTATGTCTTGAAAAAAGGATTAAATCGGTGGGTTATGAAGTTTCCTCCGAACGTGGAGACGCATTGTAAATATGAAAAGGACAGCATTGAAAGCTGTCCTTTTTTCTGAAATTCTTATTAACAGGTTTAATAATCTTATATTGATTATGTTTCGGGCATAACATTGCTTACATCAGGAAATTCGGGAGAATCCTGTGAAGTCTGATTATCCTGCTGTGTCTGATTGTTCTGATAGAAATTCTGCGTGTCCTGATAGCCCTGTGAATTTTGATAACCCTGATTATTCTGAATATCGGGGACATTCTGAGATACTTCGGGGGTTATATCCTGTGGCTGATTTATGCCGGGTGTTTCGGGAGTAGCATTAGGGTCTGTAACGGTTACCTGAACCGGTATACTGATTTCGGGGTGATTGCTGAATGAAAGAGTAACAAGGCAAGTACCTGCATTTACGCCTGTTACGTTTCCGTAAATATCAACTGTAGCGATATTTTCGTTGTCAGAGGTCCAGACTTCGTTGTCGGCTGTTGAGCCTTCGGGATAGTTTGTAATCAAAGCATAATCTGAATTACCTCCGACTGTAACGTTTATCTGTGTTTTATCAAGCTTTACTTGAGCTGCAAGAGCCGGGTCAGCGGTAGGAACAGGGGTAGTAGTTGTTGTTGGTGTTTCTGTAACAGGTTCGGTTTCGGTTGTTGTGGTGGTAGTTGTTGTTGTAGATGTGGTAGTTTTTTCTTTTTTAGGTTTTGTGGTTTTATCGGTACAAGCGTTTGCTATAAGAATAATCAGAATAAGCACAATGAGTGCAATGACTGCAAGGGCACAGAGCTGTCTGCGTCTCAGAATTTTCTTTGTAACCTTTTTACGAGGTTTTTCGGAATTATGGTTGTTACTGCTGTTATCCATTTTTTTGAATCCCTTTCTTTGATTTAGTATTAATCCGCAGAATATTTGTCAGATTAATTAAGACCGTAAAAGTGTTTTGTTGTTGCAGGCATAAACATGACGGTCTTTTTAAGATAATCGGCTTACGCTGTAATGACAATAATTACAGACGTTTTATACATAGAAAAGTACCTTGAGTACATTATATCACAGTGTGAAAGAAATGTCACGTACTTTTGCAAAATTTCCGCACATTGACCTATAATGAAGATAATTTTTGTCATTTTTTGCCAAAATAAAATCGAACATACGTTTTTTAACAGACAATAACCGGCTTAAATTTAATTTTTTTATCATCTTAGGACATTTTTATTGCTTACTTATATTTATTTATAAAACTATTATCTCCAGAATTCAATAAGTTCACAAAACTGACTTGTGATTGACGGGTAGTCATAATCAGGGAAAGTAAAGTTAAATATCTGAGGAATGTTTATTATAAAAGCTGTTGTCATTGAGAATGTCATGAAATATCTGAAAATATTTTTTATTGTTGTATTTTCGGTATTCTGATACAGGAAGAAAAGTATTACGTATGCCCCCATAAGAATCTGCCATGAGAAATCCGCTGTATATCTTACGGCATATCCGCTTTCCCATATTGAGAATATTATTACTAATGGCATTATCACGCATGGAAGAAGTGTGATAATGGAATATTTTATTTTAGTGCGTCTGTCGGGAAGTTTACGCAGGGCTTTTCCGCCGAGCAGATAGGCAAATACAGGAATTGCAAGGAATAATATACCTGAAGTCTGTCCGAGGTCTTTGAAGTAATAGCCGTTTGCCTTTAGGTATGAAAAAGGTGTTTCAACATACGGATATTCAAACCTGATTGACGGAACCGCAAAAATATATGCGAATAATCCTATAAGAACGAAAAGTGTGTGATATTCGGAATCAATGAAATCGTTTATTGTAAGTGAGTATTTTATTCCGAAATCAAAAGGAGAATCAAAGCGTGCGTAGTTATACCACATCTGAAACGAGCCAAGAACCGCAAACGGAATCACAGCACAAAGTATATATTTTATTTTCCTGCTTTTCACTGTTTTTATACTTCCGTCTTTTTCATAGACCTTTGTGGAATTGCCGAACCCTATGACGTAATATACACAGGCACATATTGAATATACCGCAAGTGTAGGACGGCAAAGCACCGCAATTGCAAGAAACAGGGAGGCAAGAGTAACTTTTTTAAGGGAAATTTCCCCGTTTCCTATTACATTTGAAGATATGAGGAAATAAGCACCGAGAGTTGTAAAGGCAAAGCCCGATGATATTGATATTTCATAGAAAAGAGGTCGTCCGATACTGTACCATATTCCGCAGACCGTAAGGAGAATTGCAAGTCCTGCAATATAACAGCCTGATGGTATCCGTCCGAAACGGCGTTTTATTATTGCGTTATACGTCATTGTAAGGAATATAAGACCCAGTGCCGAGAAAAGAAATACTGCGATTTCTGTTGAAAAGAAACTTCCTGTTATCAGGTGATACGGCAGGAAAAGCAGGATTACAGGAGCTATTCCATAATATGAATAATATTTCCCGTTATAAAGGACATGGTCCCATGCTGCACCGCTTGTCACTGATTCACGGAGGTATCTGTCATAAGGGTCATCAAGTTCAAGAAGTTCCTTTGAAGGTTCTCTTAGTAATGAGACCTGACCGTTTTCAAAAGCTGATACAAGTTCTTCTGAAATCTGATTGCCCTCCTGCTGAGAAAAATAATTTTCAGAATCCGACGGGATTTTAGTACAGGTCATACCAAATGCAATAAGAACAGCCGAAACGGTAATTATAAGTGATGCAATTTCACATAATTTCAGGTTTTCTTTATACGTTCTTTTCATCAGTCCCGAAAATGCCACAGCATATGCGAGTGTTGAAATAATAATGATGAGCATCATTCTGAGGACAGATATTTCAAACGGAATGGGCGTATTGAGTTCTATTGATGATATATCAAATAAATCATAGTCATTTTTACCTGAAAAATTGAATTGCAGTGAACCGACATTCCCCGAAAGCAAAACGGTTGTATATGCGGTGCTTGGATTTGTTGTAACAATATCTGCTTTTATTATTGACGGACGATATAATGATGATGTTTCGTCGGTTGCGTCAATGCTGACTGAAAGACTGTCTGAATTTGCTGTTTCGATGTTAATTTTAATTGTGCCGACTTTTTTGTTTATGTTATCAAATTTAACTGTAGCGGTCTCTTTTCCTTTTACTTTGATATTGCCTGTTTTTTCTCCGGTTTCCGCATTGACTGATGTTGCGTCCGATACGGAAAGTGTCTGCTGTTTATAGTCTCCGAAAAATATCCTGTACGAAGGAAACTGAAAGACGGTCATTTCCAGCAGTGAAGCAATAAGAATGATTTTACTGAAAAATTTAATTGTGCGTGATTGTATTCTGTTTCTGATAAGATTACAGACCTTTTCAAGAAGAAGGACTGTTCCCATGACGGCAAATGCACCATGAAATATACCCATGTCTATAAGTCCTGTAATATCGGATATTCCGAGAAGTACAGCAAATATCATACATATGTCCGCAAAAAGTTTTTTTGACTGTACGGGTGACGGTTCTTCCGTCTGATTTTCAGCATTTTCTTCTTCTGTTTCAGGCGGAGAAGGGATTACTTTTCTTACATCGGTTATAAATATTACTGACGCAGAAACCGTCATTATGATTACAATAAAAAACAGCAGTTTTATTAACATAATGTTTTTCCTTTCATTTACAAAATATAAGGGACAACTTTATGCTGTCCCATATTTTTAATTTTCAGTTTGTTTCAGTCGTTCGATTTCTTCCTTTATCACAGCGGAACATGAATCGCGTAAAGTTTTCCATGTTTCGTAAGTACCGCCCGATATAAGCATATTTTTTTCAATACGGTCAATTATGCCGTCAGAACCTGCCGAACTGTAAAGCCTGTTGCCCATTCCGTAAGCAAAATCAACTACAGGTGTTATTTTTGTGGGGTTTGTGTATTCCTGTAAAACGTCATACTGTTCGGGGGTAAGCTGACTGACCGTAACTCCTTTTGAGTTTTTTTCAGGAAGAAGTGCAAACTCCTTTGCCGGTTCTTTATAGTCCTCCTGAGTTACCGCAAACCTTTCACATTTTATATATGTTGCGACTGCGTGTCCCTTTTTGGAATTTTTAACGAGCATTTTAGCATTGAAGTCGCATACTATATAATTTCCCTCTGCCTTGTCGTATTTCGGAAACGGTACTGCCATGAAGTCCATATCAGGACATCTTACGTTTGAAACGCCGATAGTCCAGAAAGGTGCGGCAAAGAACAGAGTACCCTTACCCGAAGGAAAGCTGTCATTTCTGTATGTTGAATAGAGTTTTTTGTTTGCTATTTCCTGCATAAACGTTTCAGCCTCCTTTATCGGAGCAGTATTGATGTTATTCATCAGTTTTCCGTTTTTATAGTTTACTATGTTAAAGCCTGTGGAATGAATAAGAGAATTTCCGACAAATCCGTTTATTCCGTAACCTCCCGTATCTTTTTGGAATTTTTCCATCATTTCCATGAAAGTATCCCAGTCCCACTTGTCTTTTTGATAAAGTTCATAGGGGTCATCAAGCTTGTTTTCTTCAATCATCTTACGGCTGTATGTGAGTACAACGGGATTTGAAAGTGAATAGGGAATGACATAATGCTTATCATTGTATTCAAACATATCAATAACATCAGACATATCGTCCCATATACTGCTGTTGATTTCAAGTGAATTGAAATAAGGGTCAAGCGGTTCATACTGATTTTTCTTTACTCCGTCGGGCAATGCACTGATATCATATTCAACCATATCTACCTCGTCGCCTGACAGAATCATTGATGCAAGTTTTTCAAATCTTTCTTCAGGCGATGTATAGACAAATTTTATCTTACCGCCAAAAACGTCCTCAAAAAGAGATAATGCTACTGAACGCTTGTCTTTTTCTGCGGGATTAAGGTCATAGTCGGAAAGCCATACTATTTCAGTACCCGAAATATCGGCAGGTTCGCCAACTCCTTCGGGTTCTTCACCTTCAGGAAGCATTGCTATCGGTTTTTCGTCTGTTTCAACAGAAAGATTTCCTGTTACATTCTTTCTACAGGAAACTGCTGAGGTCATCACCGTTGTTACGGCAATGATTCCTGCAAGCGTTTTCTTTATATTTTTCATACGGAGGTCTCCTTTCATTGCCATTACAGTTATTCCATGTAGATTGTTCACCTTATTATACATTATATTTTACTGATATGTCAAGCATTTTATAAAATCATTGTGTGATATTTTGTACACATTTCTTTCACTTTACTGTTGCCGTAAACGGCGGTATATCTTTGTTTTAACGGTTGTTTTACTGTATGGAAATACAGCCGTTACGGTAAAAATATCGGTTTTTAAAAGAAATTTTCCGAAAAGACTTGATTTTTACAGAAATCCGTGATATAATAGATATAAGGTAATAGTTAACCTCAAAGACCGGAACTCTCCGGTCTTTCGTTTATATTGGGACTATTGTGTAAATTCGGTGAAAGGAGAGGAATTGCAGATGAAATTCAAGAAATTCGGTGCTACCGAACAGAGAGTATACGACCTTGTAAAGCCGATAACGGACGAACTCGGTTATTATCTCTGGGACGTATGCTATGAAAAGGAAGGTGCGGTTTGGTATCTTCGTATATTCATTGACAGCGACGACGGTATAACCATTGAGGACTGTGAAAGGGCAAATACTCCGATAAATGCAGTCATGGACGAAAAAGACCCCATTTCGCAGGGATACACGCTTGAAGTCGGTTCTGCCGGTCTTGAGAGAGAGCTTGTCAAAGAAGAACATTTTGAAATTTGTGAGGGCGATACGGTAAAAATCCGTTTCATAAGAGGTATTGAAGGTGAAAAGGAAATTATCGCAGTGCTTTCAGGTGCAGACAGGGACGGCGTTTCCGTTGTTCTTGACGACGGAAGTGAAAAAAAATTTCCGCTTTCTGATATTGCCTATGTCAAGCTTTATTTTGAATTTTAAAGAAATTCACAGGTTTTAAAACCGCAATCAATGAAAATATTTTTATATACTGGAGGAATATACAGACATGAACATTAACAAGAGCTTTTTCGATGCACTTCAATCTCTCGGAGAGGAAAACAGTGTTGAAACTGAACTTCTCATCGAAAAAGTAAAGTCGGCAATGCTTAAGGCTGCAAGAAAGGCTTATCCGCACAGTGAAGAACGTATAAAGGTTGAAATTGACCCTCTTACAAAGAAGTTTGCGATGTATATCGAGCAGGAGATTATTGACGATTATCCTATCGACGAAAACGAAATAAATATTGACGTTGCAAGAACCATTGACCCATATGCTGTTGTGGGCGGTAAGATTATGAAAGAGATTGATATTTCAAAACTCGGCAGAATGGCGGCACTCTCGGCAAAGCAGTCGATAAAGGGCGACCTCAGAGAAATCAACCGTGAACAGATGCTTAATCGTTTTGAATCAAAGGAACATGAATGTATTACAGCAAAAGTTTCTCAGATTGACCCCGGCAGAGGCACTGTTACTGTTGAATATGAGGGAACTGAACTCTATCTTTTCAGAAACGAACAGATTCCGGGAGAAGTGCTGAAAGAAGGTTCGTCTGTAAAGGTTTATATTACCAGTATTATAGGAAAAACCAAAAAGCCCATTGTCAAGATTTCGCGTACTCACAAGGACCTCGTAAAGAGACTTTTTGAGTTGGAAGTTCCCGAAATATATGACGGAACAGTTGAAGTGAAGTCCATTTCAAGAGAAGCAGGTGCAAGAACAAAGATAGCGGTATGGTCAAGAGACCCGAATGTTGACGCAGTAGGTGCTTGTATCGGTACTGAACGTTCAAGAATAAAGGCTGTTGTTGAAGAACTCAACAACGAAAAGATAGACATTATTCCATGGAGTGAAGTACCTGAAAAATTCATTGCAAAGGCACTTGCACCGGCTTCAGTTCTTAAAACAGTAATTACTTCCGAAGAAGAAAAAACCTGCACCGTTATAGTACCTAACAATCAGCTTTCACTTGCTATCGGTAACAAAGGACAGAATGCAAAGCTTGCCGCAAAGCTTACAGGATATAAAATTGACATCAAACCTCAGTTTGATACCGAAACAAATAAGAAAGCTCCTGAATTGAGTCCCGATTTCAAAGTACCTGAACCGCAGATTTCGGAGGAAGTCGCAGAAGAAACAACAACTGTTGAATCTCCTGTATCAGAGGCGGAAGAAGTTAAAGCAGAATCGGTTGCTCCGGAAGAAACTGCTCCGAAAGAGGAATAATTTATGAAACCGAAAAAAATTCCCATGAGAATGTGTATGGGCTGTAATGAGATGAAGCCTAAAAAGGAGCTTATCCGTGTGGTAAAATCTCCTGAAGGTGAAATAAGCCTTGATTTTACCGGAAAAAAATCCGGCAGAGGTGCATATATATGCCACAGCAGTGAATGTTTTGAAAAGGCAAGAAAGGCACGCAGGTTTGAAAAATCATTTTCATGCAGAATAGATGAAAGCATTTACGGGGTGATGGCAGATGAACTCGAAAAAAACAGCTAATCTGCTTACGATATGTCTGAAAGCGGGAAAAACCGTAAAGGGTTTTGACAGTGTATGCGATGCCGTAAAAAACGGTACTGCGTTCTGTGTCCTGACTGCTTCTGACGCATCAGAAAAAACCGTCAAGGAAATTTACTTTGTATGCGGAAAATATTCCGTTCCGATTTTCCGTACCGAGCTTACAAAAGAAGAAATAGGTATATTATGCGGAAAGATTACTGCGGTTATCGCCGTATGTGATAAGGGATTTGCAGACGGTTTTGCAAAAATTGTCAATACTTAATTACAGCACAGACTGTATTGACATATATTTTTAAAGAAAACAGATTTGTCATGAATCATGACAGGTCAAAACACAGTCGTATTATATACGGCACAATTAACTGGAGGTATTTGAGCCTATGACGAAAAAAGTAAAACTCAGCGACGCTGCCAAGGACCTTAATGTTTCTACACAGGAAATTATTGATTATTTTGCAGCAAATGGCGATACTAAGAAAAAAGCTTCAACAGGTCTTACCGAAACTGAAATGAATCTCATTCTTGAACATTTTACAAAGATTCATGAAGTGAAATCCTTTGACGAATATTACAAGTCAAAGAATGAAGAAAAGCCTGTTAAAAAGGAAGAACCTCAGAAACAGGACAGAAAAAAACCTGTTAAAAAATCTGCACCTGTAAAGAAGAATGACAAAAAGTCTGAAATAAAAGCAGAAAGTACACCTGTAAAAAAGCAGAACGATGTAAAACCTGCTCCGAAGAAACAGGAAGAAAAGAAGCCTGAAACTGTTGCCGAAACAAAGCCTGTTGAACAGTCCAAACCGAAGAACAAGAAGAATGACAGGAACAAGCCGCAGGCTAAGGCTCAGGAAAGGGGCGAACGTTCAAAGCTTAACGTTTCGTTCAGTTCCGAGACAGCACAGACTTCTACTCAGAGAAGAACAGTTGACACAAGAGGAAGCTACGTTGACCTCGATAAGTACAACGAGCGTTATGAACAGATTGCTCCCACAAACAAGCACAAAAATGATAATTATTCTTCAAAGAAGCAGAAGATAAATCAGAAGTCCGCACAAAGAAACCGTCAGCAGTATTCCAAAAAGGAAACAGAAGCTGAAAAGCTTAAGAGACTTGAACTTGAAAGAGCAAGAAAACAACAGCTTAAAGTGCTTATTCCCGACAACATAACAGTAAGTGAACTTGCTGCACGTCTTAAAGTTACCGCTACTGAAGTTATCAAGAAACTTATGGGTCTTGGTATAATGGCTACCATAAATCAGGAAATTGATTTTGATACAGCGTCACTTGTTGCGGAAGAACTCGGTGCAAAGGTTGAAAAGGAAGTAATCGTCACTATTGAAGAACGTCTCATAGATGACAGCGATGACGATGATACAAACCTTGAAGAACGTTGTCCCGTCGTTGTTGTAATGGGACACGTTGACCACGGTAA
>DETU01000113.1:0-12846 GCA_002362175.1 Ruminococcus sp. UBA3280 | reverse complement strand
ATGGGACACGTTGACCACGGTAAAACGTCTATTCTTGACAGAATCAGAAACGCACACGTTGCCGCAGGTGAAGCAGGAGGTATCACCCAGCATATCGGTGCATATCAGGTAAAAGTAAACGGACAGGACATAACTTTCCTTGATACTCCCGGACATGAAGCATTTACTTCCATGCGTGCAAGAGGTGCGAATATAACCGATATTGCTATTCTCGTAGTAGCGGCAGACGACGGTATCATGCCACAGACGGTTGAATCAATTAACCACGCAAAAGCCGCAGGAGTTTCACTTATAGTTGCCATAAACAAGATGGACAAAGAAGGTGCTAACCCCGACCGTATCAAAGAAGAACTTACAAAGTATGATATTGTATGTGAGGAATGGGGCGGTGACGTTATCTGTGTTCCCGTATCCGCAAAGACAGGTGAGGGTATCGACGAACTTCTTGAAAACGTTCTGCTCGTTGCGGAAGTAAAGGAACTCAAGGCAAATCCCGACAGACTTGCAAAGGGTACTGTAATTGAAGCACGTCTTGACAAGGGCAGAGGTCCTATCGCCACACTTCTTGTTCAGAACGGTACATTAAAACAGGGTGATGTACTTATTGCAGGAACAGCAGTAGGCAGAGTAAGAGTTATGACAAACCATAAGGGAAGAACCGTCAAGTCGGCTGGACCTTCTGTACCTGTTGAAATTACGGGTCTTGCAGAAGTTCCCAGTGCGGGAGATACATTCAACGCTGTAGAAGATGAAAGACTTGCGAGGGAACTCGTTGAGAAGAGGAAGCATGAAGCTAAACAGGAACAGTTCAACGCTTACAGAAAGGTTACTCTTGACAACCTTTTCAGTCAGATTGCAGAGGGTGAGATTAAAGAACTTCCTATTATCGTAAAGGCAGATGTTCAGGGTTCTGTTGAGGCTGTAAAACAGTCACTTGAAAAGCTTTCAAACAATGAGGTAAGAGTAAGGGTAATTCACGGTGCTGTAGGTGCTGTAAAGGAAAGCGACGTAATGCTTGCAAATGCGTCAAATGCTATCATTGTAGGTTTCAACGTAAGACCCGACCCCGTAGCAGCGGAAAATGCACTGCGTGACGGTGTTGATATACGTCTTTACAGAATCATTTATGACGCTATTGAGGAAATCACTACGGCTATGAAGGGTATGCTTGCACCCAAATTTCGTGAGGTCGAGCTTGGACGTGTTGAAGTTCGTCAGGTATATAAGATTTCAAATGTCGGAATGGTTGCAGGAAGCTATGTTCTTAACGGCAAGGTGACAAGAGGCTGTCAGATACGTGTTGTACGTGACGGAATTATCATCGCCGACGACAAGATAGCAGGTCTTAAACGTTTCAAGGAAGATGCAAAGGAAGTTGCCGACGGATATGAATGTGGTATCAGTCTTGAAAAGTTCAGCGACGTTAAAGAGGGCGATATATTCGAGGCATATATTGTTGAAGAATACCGTGAGGACTGATATAATTCGGATATTATGACTTATAAATCAGAGTGTATTTACTTTTCATGAGTAAATATACTCTGAAAAAACTTTTAAAAATATTTCGGAAGGGGACGGCTTATGGATAACATCAGAATGAGCAATGCGGATATGCTGCAGTATTGTGATGAAGCTCTTGCATGGGAAGATTTCGGACCTATAGACATATATTTCTTTGAGTCTGTCAAAAAAATTCTTCTCGGTGAAAGCAGTGCAAGGGAAGAACCTGAAGAAAACGGAGAATTTGCGGATATTAAACGTCCTGTTACTTCTGCGGAACTTGAACCCGAATATAAGAATTTTCCCGATGTTTACTATAATAATGAAGATAAATCTGAAAACAACGATGTCAATGAATGTATTTCGGAGCAGGAAGCTTTCAGCAACAGTATTTTCAGTAAGGGATTTTTTGTTATTGCTCCTGAGGGAAAAAAGTACAGAACGGCAAAACCGTCAGAAAAATCTGATGAAAGAAAAGACGATAATATGAGTTTTACAGTAAAAATATAGTTACGGAAAGGAAAACAATGGCGAATTTTAAAAACAGCCGTATGGCAGAAGATATAAAAAGGGAAATGACGGCTATTCTCAGAGAACTCAAAGACCCAAGAATAGATAAGATGCTTACTGTTGTAAGGGCTGATTTATCAGGTGATATGTCTGTATGTAAGATATATGTATCAAGTTTTCAGGGAATTGAAAAGACAAAGGAGTCTGTAAAAGGGCTTACAAGTGCAGGCGGATTTATAAGGCGTGAACTTTTTCACAGGCTGAAAATGCGTAAGTCTCCCGAACTTACTTTTATAGCCGACAATTCGATTGAAAGAAGTGCCGAAATCAGCAGGAAACTTAATGATTTGCTTGATTGATGACTTTTAGGGAAAAGAGGTGCATTTATAATGTATATAGGTTTCAGTGAAGCGGAAACTTTTCTCCGTAACTGTAAGGACGCTGTCATAATTACCCACAGGAATCCTGACGGCGACTGCATAGGAGCAGGTTTTGCCATGAAAGATATTCTTGAACAGCTCGGAATAAGAAGCAGGGTAGTTTGTCATGACGATTTTCCGAAACGTTATGAATTTCTTACGGAGGGCGGAGCAGGTGAGGAATTTGAACCGCAGACAATAATTTCCGTTGATGTTGCAGACACCAAGCTTATGGGAAAATATGAGGAAATTTATGGTGACAGGGTTCAGCTTTGCATAGACCACCATATTTCAAACAAAAACTATGCCGAAAAAACTCTGCTGAGAGCAGACGCTGCGGCAGCCTGTGAAGTTATATATAATCTTGCGGAATTTATGGGTCTTACCATAACAAAACACTGTGCAATGTGCCTTTATACAGGAATAGCTACAGATTCAGGCTGTTTCAAATATGCCTGCACCACTCCCGCAACACATGAAGTTGCCGCCCATATAATGAGAGGATATGACATTGATTTTGCACGAATCAACAGATATATGTTTGATGTCAAGTCGGTGGGACGGGTAAAGCTTGAAAGCAGACTGAATGAAATGCTTGAAACTTATCTTGATGGCAAACTCTGTATTATTGCTGTTACAAGGGATATGATGTCGGAACTCGGTGTCAGTGACGATGAACTTGAAGGGTTTGCACCGCTTACAATCCAGTATGAAAGTGCAGAAGTCGGAATTTTCATACGTCAGCGTGCAGATGATTATAAATGTTCTTTCCGTTCAGCAGACGGTGTAAACGTTTCGGAAATATGTGAAAAACTCGGCGGCGGCGGTCATGCGAAAGCGGCAGGCTGTAATATTTCGGGAAATCTTGATGATATAAAAAAACAGCTTATTGAGGCGGTCGGGAAAGCACTATGATGAACGGTATATTGTGTGTAAATAAACCACAGGGTTTTACTTCATTTGACGTTGTGGCAAAATTAAGAGGAATACTCGGAATGAAGCGTCTTGGTCATGCAGGTACTCTTGACCCTATGGCGACGGGAGTTCTTCCTGTTTTTGTGGGAAATTCTACAAAAGCTTGTGATATAATGCTTGATAACTCCAAAAGCTACCGTGCGGGTTTTCGTCTCGGACAGGTTACCGATACTCAGGATATAACGGGAAAAATCATGACGACTTCCGACAAGTCTGTAAGCTATGATGATATATGTGGAGTACTTTCCGACTTTACAGGGAAAATTATGCAGATACCGCCTATGTATTCAGCAGTACAGGTAAACGGCAAACGCCTTTATGACCTTGCAAGACAGGGGATAGAGGTTGAAAGGGAAGCACGTGAAATTGAAGTCAGTTCAATTAAGCTTGTTGAGTATGGTGAAAATACCCGTGAGGGTACTATTGAAATAGACTGCGGAAAAGGAACTTATATCCGTACCATTATAAACGATATAGGTGAAAAGTTGAGCAGTGGTGGCATTATGACTTCTCTCGTGAGAACTTCCGCAAGCGGTTTCACTCTTGACGACTGCTACACTTTTGAACAGATTCAGCAGGCTCGTGATGAAAACCGTCTTGAAAGTCTTATATTGCCCGTTGAAAGAGTTTTTTCCTCTCTGCCTTCACTTCGTCTCAATGAAGTACAGACAAGAATGTACAGAAATGGCGTTAAGCTTGACCTTTCAAGAGTTCACAATATAAAGGAAAACTGTGAACTTTACCGTCTTTACGGATTTGACAATAATTTTATAGGAACAGCTGTCGCTGATTTTGAAAACAGTGTGCTCCGTATAGGAAAGAATCTTGCATGAGGTGAAACAATGACCATAATCACACTGAATGATAAAATATCCGAAAAAACTGCCGTCGCACTCGGAATTTTCGACGGAATCCACTGCGGTCACAGAATTATTATCGAAAATGCCTGTAATAAGGGTTTTGTTCCGTCTGTATTTACTTTCAGGACTGAATCAGTAAAATTTAAGCACGGAAAACCATTTGAATATATATATACAAATAGTCAGAAACTTCATTTTCTTGATAAGGCGGGTATAAATTATGTGTTATCGCCTGATTTTGACGATATAAAGGATATGACAGGTGAGGAGTTCGCGGAAAAAATACTTTCAGGCATTATGAATACAGGCAGTGTAATATGCGGAGATAATTTCCGTTTCGGCAAAGACGCTTCATGCGGTACTGACGAACTGAAAGTTTTCGGTAAAAAATACAGTTTTTCGGTTGAAGTAATAAAATTAAAGGAAAATGATTTTTCTTCCGAAAAATTCCGTGCAATGCTCAAAAACGGCGAACTTAGCAGGGAAAATCCATATATACTTTACGGTGAAGTGGTTCACGGAAAGCAAATCGGCAGAACCATTGATTTTCCTACTATAAATCAGAATTATGCAGACAGACAGCTTGTCCTTAAATACGGTGTTTATTTTACTCTGACGAAAATTGATGGTATATGTTATCCGTCAATAACAAATGTCGGAGTAAAGCCGACTATTGAGGGACAGCGTTCACCGCTTGCGGAAACTCATATCCTCGATTTTTCGGGTGACCTGTACGGAAAGAATATTGAAGTTGAGTTCTGTAAGTTTATACGTCCTGAAATGAAGTTTTCGTCAGTGGACGAACTGAAAACACAGATTTCACGGGATATTTACGAAGTGCGTTCACTTCTCAAAGATTAATATAATATTCGCAGTGCTTTCACTGCATTATCACAAAAAAAGTATATCATTTTAATGTCTGAAATCAACAGCCGTCAACGGACTGTTTCAGGGAGGGAATTTAATGATAGAGGTTAAGAACCTTAGTAAAAAATACGGCGACAAGCAAGCCGTCAGAAACATCAGCTTTAAAGTGGAACAGGGTGAAATTCTCGGCTTTCTTGGTCCTAACGGTGCGGGAAAGTCAACAACCATGAATATGCTTACGGGCTATATCTCGTCAACTTCGGGACAGATACTTGTCAACGGGACAGACATATTTGAAGACCCGAAAAAAGCAAAGTCCTTTATAGGCTATCTGCCCGAGATTCCGCCTCTTTATATTGATATGACAATTGAGGCATATCTTAATTTTGTGTACGATTTGAAGAAGTGCAAGCTTCCGAGAAAGGCACATCTCAAAGATGTGTGCGACTTATGCAAGATTACAGACGTAAAGGGACGTATAATAAAGAATCTTTCAAAGGGTTATCGTCAGAGAGTTGGACTTGCACAGGCACTTATAAATAATCCGCCTGTACTTATTCTTGACGAGCCTACGGTTGGACTTGACCCTAATCAGATTATTGAGATAAGAAGTCTAATCAAGAAACTCGGTAAACGTCATACCGTTATACTTTCATCACATATTCTTCCTGAAATTCAGGCGGTATGTGACAGAATAATTATCATAAACAAGGGCGAAGTTTCTGCAGACGGTACGGCTGACGAAATTGCAAAACAGCTTACAAACGAACACAAGATGACCGTTCGTATAGAAGGAACTTCAAAGACTTCCGCCGACAAGGACGAAATTGTAAAAGCTATAAAATCACTCAAAGGCATAAAATACGTCCGTGCCGACATGGAGCGTGAAAAGGGCATTTATGATTATGACGTTGAGGCAGACGAAAAAACTGATATAAGACGTTCACTCAACGACCTCTGCCGTCAGAAAGGCTGGAATATACTTATGTTACAGCTTTCAGACCTTACTCTTGAGGACATCTTCCTTAAAATCACTATGGGTGAGAATGATGTAAAGGTCAGTGAAGAAAAGCCACGTATCCGTGTAGAGCTTAACACTGTACAAAAAGATACGGCAGAAGATGACGAAAACGGAGGTAACGACTAATGGGTGCAATTTACAGACGTGAAATGAATGCGTTCTTTATATCGGGTGTAGCTTATGTATTTCTTTCAGTATTCTATCTCCTTTCAGGATACTTCTTTTATGCGGGGGTAATAAGTTCGGGAAGAACTGATACTTCTCCGCTTTTCAGCAGTATGTTTATAATTGTACTGTTTCTTATACCTATTCTCACCATGAGACTTCTCAGTGAGGAAAAGAAAAACAAGACAGACCAGGGGCTTCTGACTGCTCCCGTCGGTCTGTGGGACATAGTTCTCGGAAAGTACTTTGCCGCACTTACACTCTTTATAATTGCGGAAAGCGTTGTGTTCATCTATGCAGGAATACTTGCATATCTCGGTGATGTTGTATGGACGACGCTTATCGGAAACTATTTTGCAATGCTGTTTCTTGGTGCTGCTTTCATTGCTGTAGGTCTCTTTATTTCTTCTCTTACGGAAAATCAGATGGCTTCCGCTGTTGCGAGTATGCTTGCACTTTTCGTACTTTATCTTTTTGACTCCTTTGCTGCCAATATCTCAAATGAGTATATCAGCAAGGCAATTATTTCTCTTTCATTCTATTCAAGATACATTGAATTTACACAGGGAATTTTCAGCCTTCCGAGTGTTGTATTTTTCCTTAGTGTCGCATTTATCTTTAATTTCTTCACGGTGAGAGTTCTTGACAAGAGACGCTGGGGATAATAATACGGAAAGAGAGGTATTTTCAGATGAGTAATAAAGAAGTTTCAAAAACAACAGAAACCAAACCAAAGAAAAATCTAAAAAAATTCAAATACGGTTCAATGTCTGTAGTTGTGATAGTGCTTGTCATTGTGCTTGTTATAATAGTCAACCTTATTTGCAGTATGATTTCAAAGCGTTCGCCGATTAAAATTGACCTTACGGCTGATAACAGATACGAACTCAGTGACGAATCTGTTGAGGCAATGAAGAACCTCAACGGCGACGTTGAAATTACTGTGACTTTCCCGAAAAGCGATTTTGCTTCTATGGGGGCTTACTATCAGCAGATGTACGCCGCATATTACGGAATAAACGTTGAAACACCTTATGAAATGATACCGTCTATTCTTGAAAATTATGAAATGTACGCAAAACAGGGTAACGGAAGTATCAAGGTTCAGTATATTGACATGAACAAAGACCCCGATATTATCGCAAAGTACAGGGATTACTACAATAACGATATTCCGGAGGGAAGTATAATTGTATTTTCAGGTAATGAGGATAACGGCAGGGTAAAAGTTATCAGTCAGGAAGAAATTATAGGTATGATTCAGCCCGCAAATACAAGTACTCAGACTTCAGTTACTATGAATTTCGTGGGTGAAAGTACTTTAACATCTGCAATTCTCAATGTTACCGATTCCAATCCGATAAAGACAGCAGTTGTTTCCATGATGAACGGTGCTTCATTATCGGGACAGGGCTATGAATCCGCAACATCTCAGATTACGGAATTTCTCGGCAAGAACGGTTATGACTGTACGGAAATTGACATTGCGTCGGACGAACTGAATCCCGATGAATATGATTTTGTTGTAGTACCGATGCCGTCTGTTGATTTCAGTGCGGACATTATCGGCAAACTCGGTGATTTCCTCTATAACGACGGAAACTATCAGCGTAATATGCTCTATATTCCTAACCTCTATGTAGCTGACCTTCCGAATATTTCGGAGTTCCTCGCAGACTGGAGTATTCAGGTAGAAGAGGATATTATACTTGATGATACAAACTGGATTAACATATCCGATTTGAGAAACCTCAATATAAAGCTTGAAATAATCGACGCTGATTCTGTGGGCAGTCTCCCTAATGAAACGCTTCCTATAGTTTCACCTGCTTCAAAGAAACTTTCTGTTCTTACAAAGAATAACGACAGTGTAGCGACTTCTGTTCTCAAATCAATGGATACATCATATGACCAGAACAATGCGGAAACAGGTGCAAGGGACGTTGCAGTCATATCAAAGAAAGAAACAAGCGTAGGTCTTGATACCTACACAAGCCATATGCTTGTACTGGGAAGTTCGTTTATCATGGACAGCACACTTCTTAATCAGACAAACACATTCAATAACGCAAACGTTATTATTGGTATGCTCAATACAATGACAGGAAAAGAAGCCTCCGCCGTTATTCCTGAAAAGGCACTTCAGCAGGCTCTTATTGCTCCGACAGCACATGAAATGAATGTAATAAAGGTATTTGCAATCTATGTGATTCCTGCTGTTGTTGCCGTTATAGGAGTATGTGTATTTGTAAGGAGAAAGAATCGATGAACAAGACTGCTAGAAGTATTATAGGACTGGGTGCGGCGGTTATTGTTCTCGGCGGAGGTCTTGCCGCTCTCATGCTTACAGAGCCTAAAGACAAGGAAAATAAAGAAAATTCCGTTTCATCTTCGGAAGAATCGTCTGTTGCGGAAGGTGCGGGGATTTTTCTCATTCAGGACGAAAAAGCCGGAGAATCTGAAGGTCTTGTAAAGGAAGTTACGGTAAAAAATAATGAGGAAACACTTCATGTCGTAATGGACAAAGCTCCTACAGATGAATCAGCCGCAACCTATACAATTGACGGTTACAGTGACATTTCGCTTAATACCTCTCTTGTCAGCACTCTTGCAAACAATGCGGTTCACATGACATCAGGTTCTGTTGTTGATGAAAACTGTGAAAATCCTGCAAAGTTCGGACTGGAAAATCCGCAGGCGGAAGTTGAAGTTAAATTTCAGACGGGAACTGTAAAGAAATTCAAAGTGGGCGACAAAGCTCCTGCCAACTCAGAAACATATGTGATGATTGACGGTGAAAATACTGTATATACCGTTGCTACTTCATATATCTCAAATTATGGCAAGGTTCTTGCTGATTTTGTGGATACGGTTATTCTTGAAGAACCACCTGAAGAAAGTTATCCGAAAATCAATAGCCTGAAAATCGAGCGTGAAGATATTGACTACGATATTGTTCTTGAATACGACAAAAGCAGTGATGACGGCAAGTACTCGGGCGGTACTTCCGCAACTCATGTCATGGTTGAACCGACTGACGCTTATCTTACCGTTGAACGTTCTGAAGATATTACAAACGGTATGTTCGGTCTACAGGCGGAGGGGATATATTCCATTCACTGTAAGGAATCCGATATTGCGGAAGCAGGTCTTAAAGACCCTTTCTGTACTGTAACTATGGACTGCGACGACGGAAGCAAATATGTACTTCTTATGAGTGAACCGTTTACAGATGACAATAATAAAAAGTGCTGTTATGTAATGTTTGAAAACAGCAATATAATTTATATTGTAGATACCGAAAACGCTAAATGGTGTACTGTTCTTCCGATTGACATAACATCAAGAATAATGATAGGTTCTTATGTGTGGAATATAACAGACCTTACTGTAAATTGCAGTGACGGAACTTCTGAAAAGTTTGTCATTGAACCTAAAGACGAAAATGCGGAAAATACCAAAGCTACAGATTTCAATGTCACAAAGAACGATACAGCTTTTGACAGCGAACGCTACAGACAGTTCTATGGCTTCCTTATAAACGCAGCAGCAGAAGAATTTGCACTCGGTGAGGATATTCCTGACGGTGAACCTGTTGTAACCGTTGAATACAGCGACTCCTACACCAAAAAGAAAACAAAGCTTGAATTTTATGAGTATTCAAACCTTACCGCACTTATTGCTGTAAACGGTGAAAGCAAGTATTTCTGTGCAAAGTCATATGTTGACACTTTGCTTGAAAACATTAAACGAATTGAAACAGGGGAGGATTATATCACAACCTGGAAATAATACACAACAATAAAGGAGGATATTCAATGAACGAAAAATTTTACACCTATAAAGGCTATCCGCTTGTGAGAAGCAAAAATACTATTTATTACGGTTATATGTCCGACCGCTATGTAATTATGATTCAGATTCTTGCAACAAAAAAAATCGGTAATACTGATGTTGCAAGTAAAGTAAGAGTCGTTCAGATGTCCACTGACCTGACTTTAGACCCCCTGAAAGCCTGTGTAAAAAATACGGAGTGTGAGTGCGGACTTTACGAGGCACTCGACATTGCAAGAGTATGGCTTGAAAAGGCACTGAAAAAATAAAAAAAACTGCTGTACAATCATCTGATTGTACAGCAGTTTTTTTATCAGCCTAAAATAACTTTTATTTCGTTTACATCTGAGAGTTTTTCAGCAGGAATATAATTACTTTCAAGCTTTTCACCGTTGAGGACAATTTTCTTAACGCCTGATTCAACGTGTGCGGAGTTGTCAACGGCAATATTAAGTTTTTTGCCTCTGAAATTCTTTTCAATCTTAAAGCCGTCCCATTCCGACGGTATTGACGGTGAGATTTCCAGACCTTTCATGTCGGGACGCATACCGCATATACCCTCAACACAGCCGACCATAACGGTTGAAGCAGTACCTGTGAGCCAGTGAACGTGTGAACGTCCCTCATATGCGGAAGCCCTTGATTCTGTGAACTGTCCGTGAACGTAAGGCTCCATTACACGAATTTCAGCCTTGTCGTTCATTGCGGCAGGTGAACTTTCCATGAAGTACTCAAAGGCACGGTTTCCGTGACCGAGAAGTGATTCCGCAAGAATAAGCCAGCCCTGCGACTGTGAGAATATACCGCCGTTTTCTTTGGTGTCGTCGTTGAATATGTGCATCAATGCACCGTCGAAATAATGCTTTTTGTACGGAGGGTCAAGAAGTTTTGCACCATAAGGGGTATTGAGGATTTCGTGTACGCTGTTCATTGCCTTTTCGGACTGTTCTGCGTTGGCAAACTTTGAAATTACGCTCCATGACTGCGGATTCAGCCACATATTAGCTTCAGGGTCTTTCTTTGCACCGACAAGTACACCGTCCTCACGGATTCCACGAATAAAGCGGTCGTCGTCCCAGCACTTTTCAAGTGCGGAAGCAAGTTTTTTCTGAACGTCATCAATATAGGCGATATAGTCCGTATCATTTTTTGACTGTGCCATATCTCTGATAACACTCATTGCGTAATAAAGCTGGAATGCAACAAAAGTTGATTCACCCTTTGCACCGAGACGAAGACAATCGTTCCAGTCGGCGTGGAGACCTGCGGGCATATCGTGGTCGCCGAGATGATTCATTGAAAATTCAATAGCTTTCTTGAGGTGGTTGTAAACCGTATCTTCACCGCCGTTTGCATAGACTATTACTTCATCAAGGAATTTTTCGTTGCCCGATTCACCGAGATATTTGACGATAGTCGGGAAAAGCCACAGTGCGTCGTCTGCACGATATGACGGGTGACCTGTTTCTTTTACATATTCGGGGTCATCGGGAGTATTTTCGTGACCTGCATTGTGGGTGAACTTTACAAGCGGAAGTCCTCCGCCGTTGTCAACCTGTGCAGACAGCATGAAACGGATTTTTTCACACGCTAATTCGGGGTCAAGATGAATAATACCCTGAATGTCCTGAACAGTGTCACGGTAGCCGTAACCGTTTCGGAGTCCGCAGTAAACGAACGAAGCAGCTCTTGACCATATAAATGTAATGAAGCACTGGTAAGCGTTCCATACGTTAATCATGTTGTTGAATTCTTCTGACGGTGTGTCAACTTTGAAGTTGGAAAGCTGACCGTGCCAGTAATTTTTAAGTTCGGCAATTTCAGAATCAACCTTGCCTGATGTTTTGTATTCGTTCAGGATTTTGTCAGCCTGTTCGTTGTCACGCTGTCCGAGAATGTAGATAAGTTCAACAGTTTCGCCCGGTTTAAGCGTAATATCAGACTGTAATGCACCGCATGAATTTGAATTGTAGTTCATGACGTTACTGCACTTTCCCGTTTCAACGGCAATCGGGTTTGAATAGGTTCTGTAACTTCCTATGAAATCCGACAAACTACCGCATGACGCTGAAATATCAGCACCGACCATTCCGAAAAATCTGTTTCTGCAGTCTTTTTCACTGTTTCCGCTGATGGTCTGTAGAATCTTGTTATCCTTGAATTCAGTCTGTGAGATAAACAACGAATACTGTAAATTTACCTGGTCCTGTTCATAGTTGTCCTCATTTGTGAACTCCACAAAACCGAAAGCTGAAAGATTTCTGTCCTTTCCGCTGTTGTTCGTGATTTTTGCACGCCATACTTCATATGTTTTTCCGTAAGGAACATAATAGGTCACTTCCGATTTTATTTCTGCATATTCTGCGGAAATGACTGTGTACGCCGTACCGTGTCTGCACTCGGACTTGTACTTGTCAAGTGGTTTTCCGACAGGCTGCCATGATGCTGACCAGTAGTCGCTTGTTTCGTTATCACGTATATAGATATAACGTCCCGGAAGTGCCATCTCCGAATTGAAGCGGAAACGGGTTATTCTGCCGTTTGCTCCCGATTTCACGAAGCTGTAGCCTGCTGCGTTGTTTGAAATCATTGCACCGTATTCGGGGTCTCCGAGATAGTTCGCCCAAGATGTCGGGGTTGCGGGGTTGGTGATTACGTATTCCTTGTTTTCAAGGTCAAAATGTCCGTACTGCAT
>DETU01000002.1 GCA_002362175.1 Ruminococcus sp. UBA3280 | reverse complement strand
ATGATATAAATATTTATTTTTATTTCAAATACGTCATGATATAATATAATTCGACTTAATAGCACCTTGAAAACGCAGATAAAAGAGCGTAAAATAAGTCTGGTGGGAAATTTCAGAAAAGGAGAATCATCTAAATGGAAAATGACAAAATCAGAGTACTGATTGGTGACAACACCGCCGAAAACGGAATCAGACTTGCTTCCAGACTTCGTGAAATGGGTGTTTACGCATATACACGCAAAAACGACGGAAACGTCATATTAAACTCAATCATAAAGGATGCACCGGACGTTGCTGTAATAAACCTTTCCGTACCCGAACCCGATGTTATCAGCATAATGAAAAAGTCAAAGAATACCCTCACAAAAGCACCTGCTTTCATTATAACTTCTGACATCAAAAACAGTTTTATTGAACGTCAGATTATTGAAAACGGTGCTTCCTATTACATAGCAAAACCATTTGAAGCGGAAACTCTCTGCTCTGTTATCAAATCGGTCGCAAGAAAGACAGTCGCTCCCGATTGTACCGACATTGAAATTATTGTCACGGATATAATATGCAAACTCGGTGTACCTGCTCACATAAAAGGATACCAGTATCTCAGAACAGCAATACTCAATGCAATAAACGACCGTTCACTTATGAACTGCGTAACAAAACAGCTTTATCCGTCTGTTGCACAGCAGTATTCAACAACATCGTCAAGAGTCGAACGTGCAATACGCCATGCAATCGAAATAGCATGGGAAAGAGGAAGCACAGAAACCATAAATTCATTTTTCGGATATTCAATCAAATCATATCACGGCAGACCTACAAACTCGGAATTTATCGCACTTGTTACAGACAAACTCAGATTACAGATAAAAGCGGTTCAGCCAATAAATAATATTTATCAGTAAAAGTTATTTGTACTGTTTTATGAAATTATATAAGATGATGGACAAATCATTAATATAAATTTTCTTATAAACAGACAAACTTTATTTTTTTGTTGTTTTTAAATTAAAAATTAAATTATTACGATTATTTCCGAAAATCTGCACATAGATTTTTCATGAAAAGTCAGATATAATTTTTACGGGTACTTTCTGTACCCGTTTTTTATTACTCTACTATACGTGGATTGACAGTATATATTTACAGGTATATAATATATCTATCACACAGAAAGCGAGGCGGTATATTATAAATCCCGAAAATATCGGTCAGCTTATCCGCAGTCTACGCAGGGAAAAACAGCTGACTCAGAAACAGCTTGCGGAAAAAATAAACGTAAGCGACAAAGCCGTATCAAAGTGGGAAACGGGAAACGGTATTCCCGACATTGCAATTCTTGCGGAACTGGCTGAACTGTTCCAAACAGATATGCAGACCCTGCTTGACGGCAGAATCAAAGAAAATGAAAGTGAGAACGGAAATATGAAAAAAATAAAATTTTATGTATGTCAGGAATGCGGAAATATTATAACATCAACTTCCGAAACGGGAATTATCTGTTGCGGAAAGAAACTAACTGCACTTGAAATGAACAAGGCTTCCGACATTGAAAAGCTCCATGCAGAATATAACGGTGGTGAATGGTATGTCACTACAGACCACCCCATGGCAAAAGAACATTATATATCATTTGTTGCATATCTGAACGACAGTACAGCCGTAATTTTCAGACAGTACCCTGAATGGTCGGTCAATATACACATTCCTTTTGCATCTTCGGGCAGACTTGTGTGGTACTGCAATAAATGCGGTCTTATGTATCAGAATCTCAACAGAAAAAAATAACAGTTTTTACGGGTACTCTGCGTATCCGTTTTTTTTGCTGAAATACTTGCAATTTGTCTGAATATATGTTATCATAGACTTTAAGGAGGATTATTTATGAAAAATATCTTTTCAGTTATTTTTATGAATATATGGGGCTATGATATGATTATTTTCATAGTTGCCGTCTTTACGGGTATTATGTACTATTATCTAAAACGCTCGGCGGACAGGCTTTACAAAAAAATGCACCTTACCGTTTTTGTTCCCGACAGCGATATTTCACAGCAGGAAGCCGTTTCCGATATTTCCGAAATGCGTGAAACCGAAATAGTCAACATGAGAAACCATACGGGTGGTCTTTATTCCGTTTTCGTCAATCTTACGGGAATATTCCCACTGCTTGGTATTCTCGGCACTGTTATTTCCCTGCTCAGTCTTGTTTCAGATACATCAAACATAACCGGAAACTTCTACGGTGCTTTGACTTCAACTTTCTGGGGACTTGTTTTCGCTATTATATTCAAATTTCTTGACGGCATTATTTCCGCAAAAATTGAGGACAACGAAAAAAGTGTCGCACTCTATCTTGAAAGAAATTCAAAGAACGTAACCGAAAAAGA
Source organism: Ruminococcus sp. UBA3280 (assembly GCA_002362175.1). Classification (GTDB taxonomy): domain Bacteria; phylum Bacillota; class Clostridia; order Oscillospirales; family Ruminococcaceae; genus Ruminococcus. Next base: position 11,533 of record DETU01000002.1, on the reverse strand, counting down.
AAAGGTAACCATATGAAAAACAAAGGCATAGTTATCGAACTCACCGCTTTACTTGACGTTATTCTGATTATGCTTTTTTGGATTATGATGAATGTTCAGGACAGTAATGAAAATATTCAGGCTGATGCGGACAGCCGTGTTGCCGAAGCTGAAAAACAAATAAAAGAAGCAGAAGAAAGTGTTTCGGAAGCCGAAAAAACAGCGAAAAATGCCGTTGCGGAAATGGAAAGAATACAGACGGAACTTGAATCGGTACGTGAAGAAACTGAAAAGGAAATTGCTGAGGCATGGAAAAAAGCCGCAAGTATAAATGACAATGCCGCCGCAAATCAATATGCACTTGACAATTACGAAAACGGTCGTCTTATAACCATTAATCTGAATGACAGCAAAATTTCAATATCAGACAATAACAGTATCCTCGGACAGACTTCCGTTATCGCCGACAATACCATAGCCGAAAACCTTATTTCTTCACTTGCAAACTTAAATCTCGGACATAATGATGTAATACTTTGTGCAATGGTTTACGACGGAAGTGAAGCACTCTACAGGGACGTAAAAGCAGTAAAAAATGCCGTTGACGAAGTAAAAAGCAGTTATACAAATCTATATTGTACTTATATCAATATAAAAGAAAGGTAAAATAATTATGAGTAAAAAAGATGACAAAAATGAAAAGAAGAAAAAAAGTAAATTTCTGCCTGTCCTCATTATACTGCTTCTGATTATCGCAGTACTTATGATTGTCGCAAGTCTCGGTTTTGGCGGTGGATTAGGTTCAGGAAACGGCAACGGTGATAATAACAGCAGTTCAGGTGTTTCGGAAAATTCATCATCTGACAACACTGAAAATACTCAGGCTTCCGAATCCCTCACGGAAACAGAAACTGCTCCTGAAGAAACAACAGAATCCGTAATATATATGGACATTACAGTTTCGGGAAATACCTACATTACAGACAACGACGAAACCACTCTTGAAAATATAACAGAAATTGCAAAAGGTGAAAATATCGTTGTAAGAATCACTGATGACAATGCAGTTGCCGACACTATGGACAGCCTTATTTCCGCACTTGAAAACAATAATATCCAGTACATTGAACCGACAGCAGAATAACAAAAAAACGGACTTGTAAAAGTCCGTTTATTTTTATATTCCGTAAAATCTTCTGAAATTTTCTGCGAGAATCATTCTGTTTTCCTGCTCACCGAAACCAAGTTCAAAAAATCTTTCAAGTTCCTCCTCATGACTCCACATGGGAAAATCAGAACCGAAAAAGCAGTTTTCAACCCCATATTTATTTATAAGGCGACGTGTATTCTCCTTTGAAAGAAAAGCCATTGAACTGCTTATATCAAACGCTAAATTCTTCAGACCGGCAAGACATTCCTCCGCTTCATCCCAACGCTGATAACCACCGAGATGTGCGGCATGAAGTTTAAGTTTCGGGAAATTCTTATGTATATTTGCTATTTTCTGTGGTGCGGAATACTCATAGCGATTATCACCGCAATGAATCAGCAAGGGCATTTCCCCTTCTATAACTTCATAGATTTTGAACGCTTCGGGGGAATCTGCATCGAACTTCTGAAAATCGGGGTGAAGTTTAACACCATGCAGACCAAGTGCCTTAATCTGTTTTATATCGTCCTCAATATTTTCGGAATTCGGGTGAGTAGTTCCCAGACCGTAAAAACTCGGATTTTTTCCACATTCACTTGCAATAAATTCATTTATCGAACTTATCTGATGAGGTGTTGTGGCTGTTGAACAGACAAGGTACTTTGAAACACCTATCTTGTTACCGCTTTTTATAAGCTGTTTACTCATGCCACAGCTTTCCATAGGCAAATCATAGAAATGTCCGATATTCACCGTAGCATTTTCCGCTATTTTTTCGGGAAAAATATGTGCATGAGCGTCAATTATTTCGTATTTTCCGTAAATTTCTGAATCCATAATCTTAGCCTCCTGAAAATCATTATAACTCTTTTTTTCTTGTTTGTCAAGATATTACAGACGTTCTTTGAAGTCTTTATATCCAAACTGACGAAATATCTGAATTTCACCGTCTGTTTTGAGTAACAGTATTGACGGTAAAGGCATACCGTTAAAAGTATTGTTCTTGACCATAGAATAAATAGCCATATCCTCAAAAACCAGCCTGTCACCGATTTTCAGCGGTTTGTCAAAAGAGTACTCCCCTATCACATCGCCTGAAAGACAGGTCTGCGAACCGAGTCTGTAAGTATATTCTTTTTCATTCGGACTGCCTGAATCCCTGAGCGGAGGACGATAAGGCATCTCCAAAACGTCGGGCATATGACAAGACGCCGAGCTGTCAAGAATAGCTATCGGCATATCATTTTCGGTTATGTCAAGAACTTCCGTTACAAGATAACCTGCATTAAGTGCAACCGCTTCACCCGGTTCAAGATATACCTCAAGACCGTATCTCTCCTGCATACGCTTTATACACTTCTCAAGACGTGGAATATCATAATCATCACGTGTAATATGGTGACCACCGCCGAAATTTATCCATTCCATATTTTTAAGTACGTCACCGAATTTTTCTTCAACAGCGTCAAGCGTGGTTTCAAGGTCGTCGGAATCCTGCTCACAGAGTGTATGAAAATGCAGACCGCTGACACCGTACAGATTATTACGGTCAAAATTCCTATTGACAATTCCCAGTCTCGATTTTGGTGAGCATGGGTCATAAATTTCGTGACCTTCCTGTGTGGAACACTCGGGATTTATCCGCAGACCTATCTTTTTACCTGCTCTCAAAACTCTGTCACGGTACTTGTCAAGCTGTGTGAACGAATTAAAAATAATATCGTCACAATAAGAAATTATCTCGTCAATTTCGTTTTCACGGTAACCGGCACAGAATACATGATTTTCCTTTCCCATTTCTTCAAATCCCAGTTTTGCCTCAAAAAGTCCACTGCAAGCCGTACCTGAAAGATAGTTCCCTATAAGTGAGTAAAGATGATAACATGAAAAGGCTTTCTGTGCAAGAAGAATCTTACAGTCCGTGCGTTCCTGAACACCTTTAAGGATTTCAAGATTGTATATTAATTTTCTCTCGTCTATTATATAGCAGGGTGTTTTAACTTTGCTGAACATCTTTCACCTCAGAATATAGCTTTTCTTTTACCCTTTTCGTTTTTTGGGTAAGTGCGGACACGTATAATATGGTCAATGTTAACAACGCTCTCACTGTCCTTTTCGTCAACAACTATAAAACCGTCGCCGATTTCGAGAACCCTTGCAACAATCATACCACCCTCAATGTATATTACACATTCTTCCTTATCGTCAGCAAAACGCTGTAATGCTTCTTCAATCTTCAACGCCGAAAAACTCCTTTAAAACAGATTTATTTTTAGTAACTTCCTTTTTCTTGTTAACCGTCTTTTGCGGGACGGCACGTACACGCATTATATAATTGATGTTTACAATGCTTTCGCTTGCACCGTCGTCAATGCGTACAAAACCGTCACCGATTTCAAGAATGGTAACATAAATCATCTCACCGTTTGCAAAATGTATATAACACTTTTCATTGTCTTCTGCAAAACGCTGCAATGCTTCTTCAATCTTCATTAAAAAACCTCCTTAACAATATCTCAGATACTGCATATTCTTATATTCATAGTCAGGAACTTTCCTGAAAAACATCTTTTCTCTGTACTGTGATTTGTCGCAGTTAATAAAATTTATTATGTGAAGTCCATAATACCACTGTCCCGAATCATATTCAACATATCTGTCGTTATAGATTATCCTGCCATAATCGTTCAGTCTCAGTTTAAAAGCAGTTTCATTAATCAAATTTTTATGGTAAAACGGTGAACTTCTGTCGGAAAATTTTTCATTGTGTCCACATCTTTTACGCCCGTTAAAACAATAATAACTGTCATTACAGAACATTATTTTATATCTGTCATCTTCACGAAAAATGCGTGTATGATGTATAAGTTTGTCATAACCGCATAATACATCACGAGTTCCAGCCGTGAACACTTCTTGTCCGAACGTTTTTATTTCGTCTTTGTATTTGTAAAGACTGTTAATCCTCTGTCGGTAAAACACTTTCTGATACAGCACTTCACAATCAGGTATTTCTTCTGTGACTATAGGTACAAATTTCAATGAATTTCTTACATTGGCGTAATTCGCATAGCGGACATCTTTTTTGTAAAACAAAGAAATATACTGCACAAAAAGCATTAAATCACCCCTTTTCAGCAATATCGCAGATACTGCATATTCTTATATTCATAGTCGGGAACTTTCCTGAAAAACATCTTTTCCCTGAATCTATCTTTATCACAATTTATAAAATTAAGAGTGTGCATACGATAATACCATATTTCCGTATAATGCATTACACATCTGTCATTATATTGTACTCTGCCGTACTGATTCGGACTTAAAGTAAAAGCCGTTTCATTTATAACGTCCGTATAGCTGAACGGCGAATTATTGTCCATAAATCCTTCATTATGTCCATGGCGTTTATTTGTATTGAAAGGGTTACAAAAATGATCATCGCAGAACATTATCTTATAATTTTCGTCCTCTTTCAATATACGAATATTCTCTATAAGATTATTTAAATTATATAACCTGTCACGTTTTCCGAGAGTGAAAATCTTTTCACCAAATCGCTTATAATATTCCCGCCATTCATGAATACCGTCCGTTGACTGTTTTAATGCCTTATACTGATAAAGCACCTCACAATCGGGATTGACAATCTCTGTATCTGTAAGAGCGAATTTAAGAGAGTTACGCACATTGGCATAATTAGAATATCGTACATCTTTCCTTGTACCATAAGTCTATTTCTTGCACAAAAAGCATTAAATCGCTCCTTTTCAGCAATATCGCAGATACTGCATATTCTTATATTCATAGTCGGGAATTTTTCGGAAAAATATCTTTTCCCTGTACTTTGATTTATCACAGTTAATAAAGTTTATTGTATGAAGTTTATAATACCATTGTCCCGAATCATATTCAACATATCTGTCATTATAGACAATTCTTCCGTACTCATTGTTTTTTAAAGTAAACGGACTTTTATAATAACCTCGTGATTTTCCGTTTCTGTACATTATTTCATAATTTCCGTCATCGGACTTTTTTACTGCTGTTCTGTCCCCGAAAGGAGAAGTATAACATCGGGGATTATATAAAACATTTTCATTATAATGTCGGATTTTGTTGAAATGTTCATGTAGTCCGTCCGTATCCTGAAACAGCATTATCCGATTGAAAAGTACTTCACAGTCGGGAATTTTATCAATAACTATCGGTGCAAACTTTACTGAATTTCTTACGTTGACATAATTCGCATAACGGACGTTTTTATAGTAAGTCAAAGAAATGTACTGTATAAAAAGAATTACAAATCCCTCCTTATATCAATACCTGATAACTTATCTGTTATCTTGTACATGTCAGATACATCAATAAATGTTTCAGTAATTTTCACACCCTCTAAAATATCCCTTGATTCTTCTCTGCAATAATAAGGTTTTCCGGCAAGTATACGGATTTTTTCACCGTTGCTTACCGCAAAAACAAGATAATTATGGTCATAAAATGACGGTGTTGAAATACTATAACGATAGTCGTTGTCAATATCCCAGTCGTCAGGATAAACCAAATTATGCAGTTCATTGTAAGCTTTTTCCGTCGGCATACTGAATATTTTCCTGTCAACAGGAATATTTTTCAAAGATTCCGTTAATTCCGCAAATTCATATGAAAGTGTTGCAGACTGAATTTCCTTCGGGAAAATTTCAGAACTGATTGCCAAAAACAATATCCCGTTCTGAAAACTCTTGTCGACGTTCCAGCCTTCCACAACGTCAACAATTACTGCAAAACAATCAGGATTACCGATAATCATCAGTCAACAAGTGCAGGGTTGAAATCTTCTTCCCAAGGCAGTCCCCACTTATTAAGTGCCTGCATGAACGGGTCGGGGTCAAACTCCTCGATATTGTAAACGCCTGCTTTGTTCCAAGTACCTGTCATAATCATCATAGCACCAATCATTGCGGGAACACCTGTTGTGTAAGAAATTGCCTGAGAACCGACTTCCCTGTAACATTCCTGATGGTCACAGATATTATAAAGGTAGTAAGTTTTATCCTTGCCGTCCTTTTTTCCACGAAAAATACAGCCTATATTTGTCTTGCCGACAGTTCTCGAACCAAGTGAAGCAGGGTCGGGCAGTACGGCTTTCAGGAACTGCAACGGTACTATTTCCTTTCCCTCATACATAATCGGCTCAATTGAAGTCATGCCGACATTTTCAAGACATTTAAGGTGTGTAAGGTAACTCTGTCCGAACGTCATGAAGAAACGTATTCTTTTGATACCCTTGATATTGAGTGCAAGAGATTCAAGTTCTTCATGGTGGAGCAGGTACATATCCTTTTCACCGACACCTTTGAAATTATAGACACGCTTTATTTCCATCGGTTCTGTCTCAACCCACTCACCGTTTTCGATATAGCTTCCCTTTGCAGAAACTTCACGGATATTTATTTCAGGATTGAAATTTGTAGCAAACGGATAACCGTGGTCACCGCCGTTACAGTCAAGAATATCAATGTAGTTGATTTCATCAAACTCATGTTTCATGGCATAAGCCGAGAATACTCCTGTAACTCCCGGGTCAAAACCACTTCCGAGAAGTGCCGTGATTCCTGCTTTCTCAAACTTCTCACGATAAGCCCACTGCCATTTGTATTCAAACTTTGCAGTGTCAAGAGGTTCGTAATTGGCTGTATCGACGTAATGGGTTTTGGTTGCAAGGCAAGCGTCCATGATAGTCAAGTCCTGATAAGGAAGTGCAAGATTAAGAACAACATCAGGCTCATATGCGTTGATAAGTTCAATAAGTTCGTCAACGTTGTCTGCATTGACCTGTGCGGTTTCAATGACTGTCTTTGTGGTCGGCTGAAGCTTGTCACGCAGGGCATCGCACTTTGATTTTGTACGGCTTGCAATCATTATTCCCTCAAAAACCTCACTGTTCTGACAACACTTGTGAATCGCCACGGAAGCTACTCCTCCACAGCCTATAATCATACATTTTCCCATTTTTTAATACTCCTTTTCATTATTATTTAAATTTTATTACCATAAAATTCTTATCGTCTTGCTTTGATAAACATATAAATTCCGAAAATCAAAAAGAAACCACCCAAAGCAAAAAAGATTTTCATTGAATTATAAAAAAGACTTTCATCTTTAAAACAAAATTCATAAGGTTTTGACGGATTAATTTTCAGTTCAACTTTTTCACCAACTCGAAAAAGCGGTGAATATTTTGATTTTTTACTTTCTGTCCTGTAAGTATTTCCCTTATATTCATACTCAAAAATAGATTTATACACTTCTATATTTTTATAACGAATCTTTGTATTCTTATACTCATAATCACTTGTTCGTTCTTCCTCTGTACTCTCTATGTTTTCTATAACTTCTGCTGTAATCTGTTCTGTACAATTTTTTAACTTTGTGTCATGGTTTTGAGAAATAATTACACCTGTCACTATGGTACATACAGCAAATAATATTAAAATTATTCCTGATACTATGCTTTGTGCTTTCCGACTCATACTTATATCCTCCTTAAACTACTTTAATAAGAAGTCCTACAATTGTAAAAATCAGACCTATTCCCACAAATATCAGTCCGACAAGAGTAAAAGTACTGTCGGACGGTGCATAAAAATCCGTCGGGTCGTCAGGATTGATTTTCAGGTCAACATTTTCACCTACTTCAAAAGCAGGCGGATTTGAAGATGTATTGCTTTGAATATTATAATGCTGTCCGTCGTATTCAAACTCAAAAACCGGTCTGTATGTTACAGAATTTGTACTGTGATTATTATTATAATGACTTCTCACTTTGATATTTTCAACCACTTCCGCCGTTACCGATTCTGTACACCTCTTTGCTTTTAACTTCGGCTGTATCAGAACACATATTCCTATAATAAAAAATGTAAGTCCGAAAATCATAAAAAATATTTTTAAGAACTTCAATGTATTGAATGTATTTCCTGAAATATCTTTCTTATACATAATTATTCTCCTATGAAAGTGCAAGAAGAATTTCCCTGATAATCTTACAGGCAACTGCCGTTGATACTCCCGACTGGTCATAAGGCGGACTAAGTTCATTAACGTCACAACCGACTATATTCAGTTCATTACATACCAATGTCAACGCCCTGCGGAGTTCACCAAAAGTAACTCCCTCCGCTTCAGGTGTACCTGTTCCACAAAAAAACGACGGGTCAAGAACGTCCAAGTCAACAGTAAGGTATACATTTTTATTCCTTAGTTTTTCAACTGTTTCGGAAAGTCCGTCAAAACTGAACTTGTGCATTTCTGTGTGAACTTCTGCAAAATTAAATTCTTCCCTGTCACCGCTTCTTATACCAAATTGAAAAATATGACCGTCCCCGACAAGTTCGTGACATCTTCTTAGTACACACGCATGAGAAAGTTTCTGTCCAAGATAATCGTCACGTAAATCCGCATGAGCATCAAAGTGAATTATATACAAATCATCGTACTTCTCTTTTACCGCACGCACCTGACCAAGAGTCACAAGATGTTCACCGCCAATCATGAAAGGAATTTTTCCGTCGGCAAGTATAACCGACGAACGTTCCTTTATATCGTCAAGAACCTGCTCGGGATTTCCGAACGGAAGTTCTAAATCACCGCTGTCAAAATAACTGTAATCCGTCATATCTCTGTCCTGATACGGACTGTACGTCTCTATACCAAAACTCTCGTTTCTTATGGCAGACGGTGCAAATCTTGTACCTGCACGAAAACTTGTTGTACCGTCGTAACCTGCTCCGAAAAGTACAATCTTTGCGTCACTGTACTCACTGTCACAGGCAATAAAAGTATGAATATTCTTATTCAACATCTCTCAACAACTCCTCTACATAATTAGGCAGTGCAAAAGCTCCCGCATGAAGTCTTGTATTATAATATCTCGTTTTCAGTCCGAGAAGATTCCACTTTGCAGAATTGAGGTCATGAACAGGGTGATATTTTTTTGAGGCAAACCCGAAAAGCCAGTGTCCCGACGGATAAGTGGGAATATGTGCCTGATATACTTTGCTTATCGGAAAACTTTCAACAATTCTTTTATGTGACCTCTGCATTGCCACAGCGTCCTCGTCATAGAACGGACTTTCATGCTGATTTACCATTATACCGTCATCATGAAGTGCATTAAAACAACTTCCGTAAAATTCTTTTGTAAAAAGTCCCTCACCGACACCAAACGGGTCAGTAGAATCTACTATAATAACATCGTACTTATCTTCACAGCGACGCATGAACTTAACACCGTCCTCATAGAAAATATGCACCCTTTCATCGTCAAAACGACAAGCCGTAGTCGGCAGGTATTTTTTACTTACTTCAACCACAAGTTCATCTATCTCAACAAGGTCTATATTCTTGACTGTGCTGTATCTTGTAAGTTCACGAACAACTCCCCCGTCTCCTGCTCCTATAACAAGTACATTTTCAGGGTCAGGGTGAACAGCCATAGGCACATGGGTTATCATCTCATGATATATGAACTCGTCTTTTTCGGTAAGCATCATATAGCCATCAAGAGTGAGAAAACGTCCAAATTCCTTTGAATCGAAAATATCAATCCGCTGAAATTCACTTTTTCCGCTGTAAAGCTGTCTGTCCACCTTTATTGAAAAATCAACGTTCGGAGTATGTTTTTCAGTAAACCAAAGTTCCATAAAAAATCCCTTTCTTCTATTTTTTCTTTTTCATTATGTCACAACAGAGGAAATCTCCGTTATCAGTTTCAAATATCTCATATCTGTGTTCTTGGTATCCCCTTTTAATGTACATGGCTCTAGCAGAGAGTGACGAATACAAAATTATTTCGTCATAATTTTCAAAAACTACCTTTTCAGCATATTCAAGCAAAAATCCTCCGTAACCTTTTCCCTGATAATCAGGCAGCACATACAAGCGATTTATTTCGTTGTCGTTTACGGTAACTGTACCGACAATATTGTTATCGTCCTCAAGAAGATAGACATTTCCATCCGTTATATCTTTACTGATACTGTCTTTATTATGACATTTCAGAAAAAAGTCAACCGCACCTTTCGGATAATATTTAGGATAGATTTCATTTATAGTATTATGTACTATATCCGCAACAACACTTAAATCTTCATTATTTGCCCTGCGTATGTCCCACAGACCGCTTACGGAAAAATCAAAGTCCACCGCAATAATATTGTACACAAAATCATATGTAAAAACCTGATAATGACTATATAAAGACTTTTCAAAATCTCTGCGTATCGGCAGACTTTCAAGCCACTGACTGTTTTCCACTATATTGAAACAACTATAATCAAGATGTGACAAACTGTCAATATTTTCATAGGTATCAAGTTCACATACAAAACAAGTAACCACTCTGTGAAAAGTAAGCTGATACGGTAAGAATCTGTCGGTTTTTATTTTTTCCGCAAGAAAACCGTTTATTTCACCCTTAAAGATAAGATTATCCATATCGTCCTGAGTTACGGTCTCAATGTATATGCAGTCACGACCGTTCAACCTGCCGGTTCTTTCAAGTTCTATTTCTTTTATGTTCATTTTTCCCTCAAAATAAATTATCTGAATTTTATTATAACCAATATTCCGACAACAAGAAAAACTGCTCCCACTGCAGTACATATTATTCCTGCATAATTTGCAGACTTGTCAGACGGTATATACATTTCTGAAGGGTCGGAGGGATTTATTTTTATTTCTGTTTTTTCACCGACCTCAAAAAGTGCAGGTTTATGGGAAGAATTACTTTCAACTCTGTAATTCTGTCCGTTGTAATTGAAATTAAAAACGGGCTTGTATGTTGTTACAGTACGGTGACCGTGTTTTGTTTTCGTTCGGGATTTTATTGCAATATTCTCCACTATTTCCGCCGTTACTTCATCAGTACACCGTTTCTGCAACTGTCTGGTATTCACATTCACCCATGCCCCTGCAATAATAACTATTATCGCAACAAATGCAAATATAACCCCTAATATTTTAGGACTTCCCTTTATTCTCATAATTTTCCTCCGCTAATTCCTTATATTGTTCATGCTGTATTTTCAGCCTCTGTACCTGTAATGTTCTGATTCTTTCACAATGCGAACTGTCAGTAAATCTGTATCAATAAGACTATAATAAACTCTGTCTTCATATGAAAGATGCCCCATAGCTCCCGGATTGATTTCATAGGTTACATAAATGTGTCTGTTGTTTTTCGTCTGACTGACAACTTTTCTGCTGTCCTCACGTATCAGGAAAAACACACCCGTAAGCAGATACACAAATACTATAAAAGATAATAACAATTGTTGGAAAATCTTCTCATATTTTCTTATAAAAATTATGTTCAGCACAAGCAGTATAAAAAATATAATA
>DETU01000086.1 GCA_002362175.1 Ruminococcus sp. UBA3280 | reverse complement strand
CTACCAGATGAGCTAAATCCGCATGGCGACCCGGATGAGGCTCGAACTCACGACCTCTAGCGTGACAGGCTAGCGTTCTAACCAACTGAACTACCGGGCCAATGGTGGGGACTACAGGGCTCGAACCTGTGACCCTCTGCTTGTAAGGCAGATGCTCTCCCAGCTGAGCTAAACCCCCACACGCTTTTTATTTTGTCGTCATTACTGTTCCCTGACGACTATTATATTATATCACAATTTTTCTGATTTGTCAACCCTTTTTTTCAAATTTTTTCAAAAAAATTTTTGTAACTGATTTATGGCTTTATTTCATGGAAAATCAGTGTATTGAGGGTACTTGCGTACCCTCATATAAAATTAATTTTCTGAATTAACCAAAGAGATAACTTCTGCAAGAAGATTTGAGGGCAACTGTTCATAGCGTTCAAAGTCAAGCGTAAAGCTTCCGAGACCTCTTGTAACCTGACGGAGATAAAGTGCAAAATCATGCATTTCACGCATTGGCACTTCTGCCTGAATGGTTGTAACACCGTGTGAAACAGGCTCCATGCCGAGAACTCTGCCACGTCTCTTATTGAGTTCGCCCATAATATCGCCTGTGTTATCGTCGGGAGCTGTCACTTTAAGTTCACCGACGGGTTCAAGCATAACGGGGTCAGCCTGACGCAATCCCTCTTTATAGGCAATTGAGGCAGCAGTCTTGAATGCCATTTCCGAGGAGTCAACAGGGTGGTAAGAACCGTCCACAAGAATAGCTTTCAGACCAACAACGGGACAGCCTGCGAGTACGCCTTTTTTAACGGAATCTTCAAGACCTTTCTGTACGGCTGGAAAATAATTCTTCGGAACTGCTCCGCCGAATACCTTTTCTTCAAAAACAAGGGTATCACTTACACAGGGTTCAAATTCAATCCATACATGACCGTACTGACCGTGACCGCCCGACTGTTTCTTGTGTTTGCCTTCAACCTTTACTTTCTTACGTATAGTTTCCTTATATGCAATCTTCGGAACTGTAAGATTAACGTCAACACCGAATTTATTTTTAAGCTTTGCAGCGGCAACTTCTATGTGCTGTTCACCTAAACCGCTGAGAATCTGTTCTTTTGTGTTTTCGTCCTGAATGTACGTCAGAGTGGGGTCTTCTTCTGTAAGTCTCTGCATACTTGCTGAAATTTTTGCTTCATCGCCCTGTGCCTTAGCCTTTACAGCCATTGAATAGCACGGCTTCGGGAAAACCATGGGTGCAAATTCAACAATTCTTGAAACATCAGAAAGTGTATCGCCTGTATTTGCCGTAATCTTTGAAGCTACTACAATTTCACCTGCTGACGCAACTGAAACTTCTGTCTGCTTCTTACCGCAGAGAGTATAAAGCTTACCGATTTTTTCGTTGTTTCCCGTTGTGGAATTTACGACTTCACTGTTTGAGGAAAGTTTTCCTGACATAACACGGATAAACGACATCTTACCAACAAATGCGTCTGCAACAGTCTTGAATACATATGCGGAAAGCGATTCTGAATCGTCGCACTTTATCTCCACAACTTCTTTTGAGGGTTTGTAAGCCTCGGCAGGATAAACCTCGTCAGGAGCAGGAAGAAGAAGTTCAATCTCTTTAAGAAGCATATCTATTCCTGCAAGTTCAGTTGCGGAAGTACATACAACAGGGGTAATAATACCACGGTTCATACCGTCATGAATACCGTCAATCAGTTCTTTCTGTGTAAATTCCTCACCCTCGAAAAATTTCTCCATAAGTTCGTCGGAAGTTTCTGCAACTGCTTCTGAAACTGCGGCAATAAGTCCTTCGATGCGGTATTCAAACTTTTCAGAGATTTCAGCTGTCGGCATATCGGTTTCAACGGCATTTCCCTTTGAATCATATTTATAGGCTTTCATTTCTATAAGATTAACGTATGAAACAATTTTGCCGTCGCTTATAACAGGAACTACAACAGGGCATACAGTAGGACCGAAAACCGTTTTTAGTTCCGTGAGGACATTAAAGAAATTAGCGTCCTTGTCGTCAATTTTCGTAACGACAAACATCTTTGATTTACCCTGATTTACAGCTTCATCATATGCTTTCTTAGCACCTACCTTTACACCCGACTTTGCCGAAACCGTAATCATAACAGTATCGGACGCACGGATTCCCTCCACCATTTCGGCAGCAAAATCAAAAAGCCCGGGGGTGTCAAGAAGATTTATTCTATAGTCATTATATTCAAATGATGCAAGAGATGTTCCTATCGAAATACCTCTTTTTATTTCTTCGGGGTCATAATCACAGACGGTTGTGCCGTCAGCAGTTTTACCGAGACGGTCGGAAGCACCTGCTTTATACAAGAGAGCCTCTGCGAGAGAAGTTTTGCCTGAGCCGTTATGACCGGCAAATGCAATGTTTTTTATTTTAGTAACATCGTAAGTTTTCATAGTGTATTCTCCTCTTAAAATGATTGTCGCAGTACAAACTGCATGAGATGATTATATAACATTTTTGTGCAAATTGCAATAGAAAGAAAATATTTTCTACATTTTATATCATTAGCAGGACAATTATTTGTTAAAATCGCACAATAATTTATCATCTGAAAATCTGAAAGATTTAAATTTACTGAATTCGACGAATATTCCGAAGTATGCCAGTCCCCAAAGAATCACAAAAAATATTATTTCAGGTATTTTTTCACCGTCCGCACCAACAAGCCGTGTGATAAGTTCTGTTGTTCCCATAGTAAGAAAAGCGTATATAACGGGGACTGCTATTATTTTAAACGGTCTGAACGGCGTTTCAATATGTTTCATTATTTTAATGAATCTTGCACAGTTTCCCATAACATTGCTTGCATAATAAGATGCCACTATTCCGTAAAAACTGAATTTCGGTACGAATATCAGAACAACGGAAATCCTTACAGCATATTCGGCAAGATAATTAAGTGAAGAAAATCCCTGTAAACCCATTCCCTTTATAAGTGCTTCAAGAATAATTTCCATATAGATAAACGGGATAACAGGTGCAATGATAGTTATCATTTTTCCCGCAAGTTCACCACCGCCAAGAAGTTCACCGATATTGTCACCGAACTTCATCAAAACCGCTGACGCAAATATGGCAAATACAAGTGTATACTGCGTAAGCCGTGAAGTAAGACTTTTAATACGTTCCCTGTTTCCCGAAGCGGTAGCCCTTGCCGATTCACTTACTATAATTCCCGACATGGAACACAGTACGACCGAAGGGAAAAAAAGTGTGGGTATTACAATAGCCTCAAATATTCCGAAACGGCTTAAAGCTTCATTCACAGAATCACCGCTTTGTCTTAAACACATGGGAATCAGTGCGTCATTTGTACTGCTGAGTGCTGACGTTAAAATACTTCCTGCCATTATGGGAAAAGCAAAAGCCATGTACTTTCTGAAATTAAGTGAACATCTTCCCGTGCATTTTTCATGTGATTTCAGATATACAAAGAGACAATAGACAAGTGAAAAAATATTCCCTGCAATAATTCCTGCTATCATGATACGACAGACTGAATGTTCATCGGGATTTGTTGCAGAAAGAGTCATAACTATTATTACCAGTGATTTTATAATAAATTCAATTATGTCACCTGTTGCGGAAACAGAAGCTTTACGACAGGCGTTGAAATATCCCTTGAAACAAGCCGAAACCGCTCCCGAAATCAAAGCAAGTGGCATGAATCTTATGGCTTCTTCCATGCTTGCACCACTGAAAAATTTATTGCTGAGAGGTTCGGCAAACACAAACAGTACTGCCGAAACTGTAATACTAAGCATAAGACATAGTTTTATGCCGTGTGCAAGAATTTTATTGGGATTGGAGTTTGTCTTTCCCATTTCTTCCGAAACAAGACGACTGGTACACAAAAAAGCATTACCGTTTGACAATATTCCCGCAAGTCCCAGAAAAGACCCTGTAAGTGACAGAATACCGATAGCTTCCGCTCCGAGTTGCTTTGTGATGAATACATTTAACAAAAGAGCCGCCGTATCAAGAAATAACTGCATAAAAGTAAGCAGTACAGTGTCTCTTACCAACCTGTTTTTAAAAAACATAACTTCCTCCCGTTTCTGATATAGTACATTCTATGGGGGAAGTCCGCATTTAATGACAAAAATCATATGCAACTGTAAATCTACCCGAAATACCACAAAAAGCAACCGTCGGTTGACAAATTGACAAGTCGGATTTATTGCTTTTAACGTGTATGTATGGTAGAATGATTACAGTAAAAAATTCAAACGGAGGTATTTATATGATACTCGCAGACAAGATTATTGAACTAAGAAAAAAGGCAGGTATGTCTCAGGACGAACTTGCCGAACAGATGGACGTAAGCCGTCAGTCAGTTTCAAAGTGGGAGGGAGCACAGTCAGTTCCCGACCTCAGCAAGATACTTAAACTTTCACAGATTTTCGGAGTGTCCACCGACTACTTATTAAAAGACGATTTTGCAGAACCTGTTCAGGAAGTTTCCGAAACCGTCACAGACAGTAAACCGCTCCGTCGTGTTTCAATGGAGGAGGCTAACAAGTTTCTTGCTGTTAACGAACATTCAGCATTCAAGATGGCTGTGGGAGTTGCACTCTGTATACTGTCCCCCGTCCCCACAACTATTCTTTCCGAATTATCAGATACACTTTCAAGTACGTTAGGAGTTGTTTCTATATTTTTCATGATTGCCATAGCAGTCGGACTTTTCATTTCAGCCGGTACAGATAAAAAGCCTTTCAGTTATCTTACAAAAGACGGTATAGACACAGCTTACGGTGTTGACGGAATGTTAAGGGAAAAACAGTCTAAATTCTCACTCATGCACACAAGAGATTTGATTATAGGTGTAGCACTTTGCATACTTTCAGTTGTTCCGCCCTCTCTGATAGGTGTAATATTTTCTGACAACGATTTTCTGAACTGCATAGGAGCAGGCTTGTTACTGATAATGGTAGCTGTCGGTGTATTCCTTATTGTGAGAACATCATTAATTAAAAGTGGTTTTTCAAAAATGCTTGAGGAAAACGGTTTCACACGTGAAAAGAAATCAAAGGAAAATAAAAATATCGGTGGCATTATCGGAAGTTACTGGCTTATTGTAACAGCAGGATTCCTTGCATACAGCTTTATAACTTTTGACTGGGGAAGAAGCTGGATTGTATTTCCCGTTGCGGCAATTCTTACACCTGTAGTATATCAGATAGAAAAGCACATCAAATCAAAATAAAGAAAGGGACTTTAAAAAGTCCCTTTTTATTATTTATTCAGAAGTCTTTCAAGCATTACTTTGCGACAGTCCTTTTCAAGCTTGTCATTCAGCTTTGCAAGTTTTACAGGTGTTTCGGATTTTCTGTTAATACAGTAACTAATCATATAGTCGGAAATTTCAGGATTTTTTGCAAGCATAGGACCGTGCAGATAAGTTGCTATAACGTTCTTTTCAAAGTAACCCTCTGCACTGCTGTTTTTTTCATTGCCGTTACCGTACAGAACAGAACCGAAAGGTGTTTTTACTTCCTGAGTCTGTCCGCCGTGATTCTCAAAGCCCAACACTTTTACAGGCTTTCCCGTGATTTCGGTCTGTACGACGATATTTCCGATACAACGCTTTTTACGGCTTGACGGTGCAACAGTGAAATAATCGAAAAGTCCGAGACCTTTTATCTCGTTGCCGTCGGCATCACGGTAATATTTTCCCATAAGCTGATAGCCTCCGCAGATAAGAAACAGAAAGGTTCCTTTTTGGTAGGCTTTTTTTATACCGTCACGACATTTTATAAGGTCGGCGGAGATATACTGTTGTTCGAGGTCTGCCCCTCCTCCGATGTATATAATGTCATATTCGGGAAAATACGGCATATCGTCCCCTATTGAGTACTTATCTATAATACACTCTATATTACGCTTATTACAGCGGTATTTCAGGATTTCCATGTTTCCACTGTCACCGTATAAATCAAGCATATCGGCGTACATATGGAGAATCTTTATTTTACTCATTGTTTTTTTTTCCTCCGTTCTCCGCATAACGTTTCAAAGCCTGTCTTGTCGGCTGTACGGCTGTATAGTTCGCAATGACAAATTTTCTGCCTTCAGTGCGTGCAAGTTCCGCAACAGCTTCGTCAAGGTCGGGACATACCGTAATTTTTGACGGGTCATATCCCGAGCATTTTATTCTTACCGCAATATCGTATGCTCTTGTACCTGAAGTAACAACTCTCGTGACACGTTCAAATATACTGAAATTTATATCCCATATCCACGAAACATCAAGACCGTCAGCAACGTTGTCATTCAGGACAAACAATAATTCTTTTTCGCCGTTCATTTCGTTCATAACACGCAGGGTCATATTTGCACCGACGGGATTTTTAGCAAGATTAAGAGTGGTTTTTCTGTCACCGAGCATAAAATTCTCCATACGACCGTTATTGACAGTATAATTTGAAATAACATCTTCTATAATTTGAGGCTTTATTCTGTAAAGTTTGGCAACTGCGACAACGGCAGTCATATTGTAAACATTGTAGATACTATTGAGTTTCGGGGAATATTCATGATGGTTTGCAGTAAAAACGGGTTTTTCGAGGTCAATATTGCTTGCTGTGATGTATGGCTCATAGTCACCGAAACCGCACTTTTTACAGATAAACTTTCCTATATGCGAATACTGGTAATATTCATATTCAAGCGGTTCACTGCAAAACGGACAGAAATGTCCTTCAGAGGCTTCAAAAGTCTTATCAGTAGCAAACTTATATCTTTCAGCGTTGAAATATCTTATTTTTCTTTCATTTTTCGGATTTGCAAGTCCGAGACGGGCAGTGTTAGGGTCATCACCGTTCAGAACAAGATTTCCGTCAAAAGCTCTGCAAAAACTGTTTATTTTCTTTATAAGCGTTTCCATTTCACCGTTACGGTCAAGCTGGTCACGGAAGAAGTTTAGAACAACAAGCGTTTCAAGTTTCATCTGTGAGTATACAACAGGCACGTGTGATTCGTCTGTTTCAAGAATAAGATAGTCAGCTTTAACGTGTCCCGACATATCGCAGTGACGGAGCAGCAGCGAACATATACCTGTATCAAGGTTATTTCCCTCACGGTTTATAATTACTTTTTTACCGCTTTTTTCAAAAAGCTGTGCAATGCAGTTTGTGACGGAAGTCTTGCCGTTTGTTCCCGTAACCGCAATAATCGGACAATCCACTTTAAAAATTGAACAGCATCTCTGTTTAGATAAGTGCCACAGAATAATACCGGGAAGATTTCCCGCATTCCTGTGAAAAAGATGAAGAACTTTTATAATTGTTTTTCCTAATAATATCAATGGCTTTTTCAATTCAAATCCTCCGTTTTATTTTTTTATAATTATAGCAGA
>DETU01000067.1 GCA_002362175.1 Ruminococcus sp. UBA3280 | reverse complement strand
GTATATTATAATCATAAGGTCAGAACAAATACAAACGCAAACACAAAAACAAAAAAAGGAGGTTAAACAATAATATTGCTCTCTTTGTAGGGAGCGTGGATTTAGATAACAATAGCAAAAGAAGGTGAATTTTATGACAGATACCAAAGTAAAAGCTCTTGACACAAAAAGCGTAAAAAATCAGTATGATATGCTTGATGATGTGACAAAGGCTTATGTAATGTCTATACTGCAAGCTATGACATCTACTTTACAAGCTATATACTATATCAGTATCGCAAAACCAAAAAATGAAAGGAATAATTTTTATGAATGAAAACAAAATTGAAGTTTTCAGCAGTGCCGAGTTTGGTACTGTAAGAACTATGGAAACAAAGGACGGCAAAGTTATATTTTGCGGTTCAGATATTGCTAAAGCTTTAGGTTATGCACGCCCAAAGGACGCAATATCAGCACATTGCAAGGGGGCTGTAAAACACCGCACCCTTACAAACGGTGGTATGCAAGAAATGAATTTTATAACAGAGGGAGATGTTTACAGACTTATCACACACAGCAAGCTCCCGAACGCTGAACGTTTTGAAGCGTGGGTATTTGATGAAGTACTTCCGGAAATCAGACGTACAGGCAGTTACGGAAATGTAAACATTGAAGAAATCATAGTCAAAGCTGTTACACTTGCTGTAAGCGAAACAATCAAGGCATTAGTTCCGCTGATAAACCGTCCTGCTCCGTCCGTAACTGAAATGTCAGACAGCGAACCAAAACGCATAAAGAAAAAGTACAGGTACACAACACCCAGCAAGATTGCAATGCTTGAACTTGAACTCAAACAGAAAGTTGATGAGATGATTGTCTCGGGCGAATATTCGTGTCAGCAGATTGCAAACTTCATCATGAACAACAGCGACACCGAGATTTCACAAATGGCTGTCAACAGATACAAACGCACCAACTTTATATAAAGAGGTGATTTTATGACACTCGGGCAGAAAATAAAGCACCGTCGTGAAGAACTCGGCTACACACAAGTTGAACTCGCACAGAAAACGCAGACCTCACAGCCATATATCTCACGTTTGGAAAAAGGCGATTTCAACCCGTCAACGCAGATGATTATAAGCATAGCGGTCACGCTTGATGTAAGCATTGACTACCTGCTCCTTGACGGCAGAAAAGCAGGATAAAAAGGAGGTGAAAATATGGAGAACAAGAAAAAGTTTATTGAGGAACTCGGCACAATTCTTATGATGTATTCAAGGGAAGAAATTGAAAAACTGGAATATATCAAGAACTGTGAAGAAGAACTTGTGTGCATTAACTATACGAATGGATACAAGAAATACATCAATATATGGGGCGATTCCTGTATTGCCGTAATGAGCGACGTTTACAAGGCGATGCGTTGAAAAAAATCAAAGTGTTCTGAAGGGCGTCACTGAAAAAAGCCCTATCCCATTTAGCAGAAACACAGCAGTCACCGACCAACGAGAATCGGAAGGTTGCAGACGGCACGGGACGAGAGTGACACAAGCTGAAAAAGAAACTTGAAAACTGAAAAGAGGTGAAAAGTATGAATTTCTTATGCAAGGCACAGGCGTACCTGAACAGCGTTGTATCGACAGTCAATTTTCTTGCCGGAATAGCAATGAGCGATGAACTCCGTGACAATGTTGACGCACAGTACAAGGTTATCAGAATGGCTATGGAGTGGGAACAGACAACCGCTGAATTTATCACAGTCATGGAGCTTGATGCAGAGCTTCCGAACGCCGTAAGAATCAGCAAGAAGAAATTTGTGAACATCAACGAACGTCTGATTAAGCACTCAGAAAAAATCCAGCTTCAGGGCTATCGTTTTGACGAACTGATTAGCACCCTGAAACTGGAAAACGCTACGTTAAAAGAAGAGCGTAACTTCCTTTAATGTACATTTTAAGTGTATCACGAAATGTGAAAAAAGTCAATACCTATGAAGAAATTTTTGTCGGAGCATACCTGCTCTGGCAGAAAGGAGATAAAATTGAACTACCTGACAGTAAAAGAAACAGCAGAATTAAAAGGCTGTTCTGAACGATATATCAAACAAATTTGCAAAGACGGCAAAATTCAGGCAGAGTTACAACCGCACCCACAGAACAAACAGCTCTGTTATATGATACCTGTATCAGCCCTGCCGAACGAACTGCAAGCAAGATACTACGCCCGACTAAAAAAAGACACAGGACTTGCCCCGGAGCTCACAAAAGACAAGTCTGAAACAGCTTTAAAAAAGCCTTCAAAGAGGATTAAAAAGGCATTTGAAGAGTATTCACAGGCAGAGCGTGAGGAAATGACGACATGGTGCGGAATACTTAGAGAGTGGCGGGAACTCCGTGCTGGCTATAAGAAAAAGACAGAATTTGATGTGGATTTCGTGGGGAAATGCAGAATTGAACACCCTGAACCCGAAATCAGTGAAAGAATTCTTTACAAAAAGTACGCCGCTTATGTAAACAATGACTATAATGGTCTGATTGACAAACGTGGCGGCTGGAACAAGGGCAGAAGCAAGCTTGATGACAACAGCATAGTTTGGCAGAACTTCATAAATCTGTATCTTGAACAAAGCAAGCCGTCGGTCAGCTGGTGCTACAAAATGGTAAAGGCGTACATAATCGAGGAATATCCCGAACTTTCAGCGGAAATTCCGTCGGAGGCGTGTTTCAGGCGTAAAATAAAGACACTGCCGTTTGCGATTGTGGAATATTCACGTGAGGGAAACAAGGCACTCCATGACCACTGCATTCCGTATGCGAACCGCCGTAAAAGCGATATTTATGCGAACGACGTGTGGGTTATGGATAATTACACTTTTGACGTTATAATAAGGCAAAACGATAATTCCGACAGAAAAAAACGAATGTATATAACCACCGTTCTCGACGTAAAATCAGTCGTTCTGGTCGGGTGGAATATAACTGACAGTCCTGATTCCAATTCAACCCTTGATGCTTTAAGATTTGCGATGCTACGTTTTGGAATACCGAAAAATCTGTACTTTGATAACGGTCGTGAATTTACATCACTTGACATTGCAGGTGAACAACGTAACCGGAAAGTCACCAAAAACAAACAGGGAAATATTCCGGTCACAATAGTTGAAAAACTCGGAATAAAGCTGATTTTCGCAAAAGTCACGAACGCACAGGCGAAAGTTGTTGAACGTATTCACAGAATAATCAAGGAGCAGTTCTGCCGTATGCAGTATGGCTACTGTGGCGAAAATATCATGGAACGTCCGGAAATTCTTAAACATAATATCAAAAACCGTGAAATTGAAACGGAAATACAACTACGTGAACGGTTTGCAGATTATGCCGACAACGTTCTGAACGTCGCTGAATACGGCGGTGGTGAGATAAAATACAAGGGTATGACCGCAATTGATGTGTGGAATGTTTCAATTGCTGAAACGTCACTTAGAAAGGCAAGCAAAGAAACTCTTGATTTGCTTATGCTCCGGAATGCAGGTTTTCAGAAAATCAAGCGTGATGGCGTATTTATTACGTATCATGGCGAAAAAATCTGGTATTACGACAAAAATATTACGTGGCAACACATCGTTGAGGAAGTGTGCGTGCGATACGACCGCAATGACCCATCGGAAGTCAGAATTTACGACAAAGAGGACAGATTTCTTTACAGCTGGCAGTGTGCCGACTGACTTACACTTGAATATTTCGGTGAAAGCAAGGAAAAAATCGCAGAACTCGGTCGTGGACAAGCGAACGTTACAAAACAGGTCAAGGCACGTGCAAGAGAACTCAGAGGAGACAGCAGTCTTACACAGAAAGAGGGTCTCAGGTATATTTCAGCACAGAACGCCGGAAAATTCAATGTACAACTTCCAAAAAATATAATCATTGTAACGGCGAATGAAGAACCGCAGGAAGAACGCATGGCGGTCGGTTCTGAATACAAGTATTGACCCATACAGAATGTTAAAAAATGCAGAATCAAGGAGAAATAAATAAATGTATACAAGTGAACAGCAGGAGCTTCTTGAAAAGGTCGAGGCTCTCCAAAAGGGAAAAAATCTCAGTCAGAATGCCGTCTGCCAACTCATAGGTGTGTCAGGCACGGCATATTCACAAATCAGAAACGGCAAATACAACGCAAATCCGCAGAAGTTTTTCGACACACTTGCCGGATATTTTGGTGTAAAAGAAAAGGCGAGACTTACATATTCAGAAGTCGAATATGCTCCGACGAGCATTTCAGAACAGGTCTACGTCACAATCGCACTGTGTCAGAAAAAAGGCGGTCTGGCAGTTGTGTGCGGTGATGCAGGAATTGGAAAGACAAAAGCCGCACAAAAATTCGTGGCGGACAATCCCTCTAACAGTTTTTTGATAACCATAAATCCATGCTTAACCAACACAAAAAGTCTTTTAAAAACCATTGCCGACCGCATTGGTGCAGGTCAGGAAAAGTCCAACAACGAACTCTGGTTATCAATTGCTGGAAAACTTTCTGACGGAAAAGTCCTGATTTTTGACGAGGCACAACATTTAACCGTCAAGGCAATCGAGGTTTTAAGAAGTTTTTCGGACTATTTCAACGACAAAGGGCAGACGCTCGGAATTTGTTTCATAGGAAATGCAGAAACAATAACTCGGATGGGCGGTAAAAAAGCTGAATTTGCACAAATCGCAAATCGCACAAAGCAACGGAAAATTTACCGCAATACCGAAATTCAGCGTGATGATATATGCAAGCTTTTTCCGATTTTGGAAGCCGAAAACATGAACGCAGAAATCGATTTTCTGCACCGCATCGCACGCACTCCACAGGCTCTCAGAGGTGCGATAAATCTGTTTTCCAACGCCTATGACAACGAAAATTACACCTATGCCGGACTTGTGGCAATGGCGAAATTTATGGATATGGAAATCTGAAAATCAATACAGGGGAACTTTTTTCCCCTGCCCTAATGCGACCAATACGGCGGTGACAAGTCCGCATAAACGCAGAGTCAGGGTAAAATTCAAGGAGGTGAAAAAATGTCTGATATGAAATGGTAGGAAGTAAAAAAGCTTATCTGGAAAAACAATGAAAAAACTCCTGCAAGCTATGAGTTTATTCAGCAGGCACTTTATGACATCATGTGGGTTATGAACAACAGTGGTGATTATCCCGATGAGTATAATACAGAAATGCAGTTTATAGCCGAAAAACTCGGTGATGAGAATTTGGCAAACGAAATGATGTGGCAGAAAGACCTTATCAGAAATGAAGCTGAACGCCTTTTAAATCAGCTTGAAAATTATGAAGTCCGTGACCATTTCGACAACTTCTTTATTTCTGCCGGCGGTTGTGACGTTGGTAATGACATAATGAATCAGATGGACTTGTATGACGGATTTTTAGAGCTTGACTCTTACGAAATCAAACTCGCTGAAGAAGAAGCACAGAAACGTATTCAGCGTCTTACAAAACAGGAAATCATAAAAACAGCACATCAGTGCTTTAAAATTTTCGCAGATTTCAGCAACGTTTACAGACGTTATCAGAACTGGTGGTCGGCAATGAACATTGTTGAAGATAATCAGAGAGAGTTTACCAAAACAATCCAGTCAATCGAAAAACAGTACGAAAAAGCTAATGACTGTCTTTTCTGCTGGGGTGAAGAAACACGGAAGTTTGACAGGCTTCTGCGTAATCTGCCCGACATTGTATGGGTACAGTAAAGGAGGTGATACCAATAAAAAAAGAAAGGTGCAAATTCGCAGGAGTAAGCCGATACTGCATGATTTTGGTCGGAACGAAATGCAGGGGCGATATGACAGACTGCAAATTCTACAAAACAGAAAAGCAGTTTGCAGAGGCGGCAGACCGTGCGGTGCTGATAAACCGTGAAAAAGGCAACTGCGAAAAGTGCAGGTACAACAAGATTCCGTGTGAAGTATCTGTGAATTGTCTTAAAGAAAGGAGGGATGAAATTGAGAATAATCCTGAATATCGACGTACTTTACAGGCTGATGAGGGAGCGTGAAATCAAAACAATTCAGCAGCTTAGCAGAGCGACGAATATAACTGCCGAAATTCTTTACAAGGCTTTAAACAGCGGTGTCGTATCAAAAGTTACGTACTGGAAACTGGCAAAATTCTTCGGTTGTCATGTCGAAGATTTGCAGACGGCAGAAGTAATGTGAAAAATCGACACGTGTCTAAAATACAAAATTAACTGTAGTCAAAAAGCATACATAATATCCGATTTTTTGTATTGAAAAACGCCTGTAAACATGGTATAATAAATGTATGCTAATTTATTTTTCCATTCTGTTTTAATTCTATTTTTTTCAAAACGGCAGATTATAAAAGGTCTGCCGTTTGCCGTATACGGAGGATTTTTATGAAGCTTACAAAGAAAAAAGAAAAGGAATTTGCCGCTAAAATCAGGGCTATCAGGGTGCTTGAACAGCAGAAAAAGCAGACCGAAGAAACCATTTCTGACCTTAAGAACGAAATCAAGGACTTCATGGACAAAAACAAAACTTCCGAGCTTGCGGTGGACGTTTTCACGGTTCACTGGACGGAAACAACATCTGAACGCTTTGACAGCAAGGCTTTCAAAAAAGACAACGAGGAACTTTATGCCGAGTACCTCACGGAAACTACTGCAAAACGTTTTTCAATCACATGAAAATACAGCAGTTATACGCTATAGCGGCAAAAAACGGACTTGTCGAACATGGCAGCAAAGATGACCCGTTCCATCAGATTGTTTACAGTCTGACCGGAAAATTGTCCGTGAAAGACCTGACAAAACGTGAAATCAAACTTGTTGAATCTGAAATCATAAGACGTACAGGCAAAGAAATTTCCGGTGAAAAAATCAAAAGTCAGGAAGCCGTTGCCGGAATGATGTCGCCGGCACAACAGTCGCTGGCGTGGCGTTTGATGTACCAGATTCAGCGATATGATGTGAAAGTTTCGGACAAATCGGTCGGTGCAAGGCTCGCCGGAGCAGTCAGAAAAAGTCTGAAAATCTCTGCATCAGATACCGAACCATTGAAATGGGTAAACGCCGAAAACGGAAACAAACTGATTGAAACACTCAAGCGTTATGTAAAAAGTGCCGAAAAAAAGTACAAAAAGCAAGTTGATTGAATACAGGATATAGTATAGTCGGTTTAAAAAATCGGCTATATTGTATTTTAGGAGGGAATATGTTGGATATTGAAAAAATTGTCAGCCTCGACCAGCTTTCCGGCGACCAGAGGGAACTTGCTGAAATTGTCGGACTTGAAGCCTACCGGAAACTTGTGGCGAACTATGGCGGAATGCATATTTATGTCTGTAAATCTGAAACTGTCCTGCGTGATCTCCGGAACGCTGAAATCTGCAACGATTTTAATGGATTCAACTATCGTGAACTGGCGAAAAAATACGACCTGTCCGAAAAAACTGTACGTGAAATAGTGTCCGGCAAAAAGGAAGAACCAATTGACGGACAGGTTAGTTTTTTCTGAAAATCTGTCCACCTATGTGAAAAGACACTGCCTGAATTATGTGCTATACTGATATTGAAAAAATATTGGTATAGCACTTTTTTAGGCGGTGAAATCATGGAAATGAACTATATAATTGAAATTTTACTTACAGCAGGAATTGGCGTTATTACGTTCTTTTTGAAGCGTACAATAGATGAATTAGACACGTGTAAAAAAAGTATTGCACAAATCAAAGAAGACTACATTACGAAAGAGGATTTTTTTCGTGAACAGAACGAAAATCGCCGAAAATTAGACAGAATAATGGATATTTTACTTGAAGTCAAGGGGGAAATCGGTAATGGATAAGGAAACACTCAACAGACGCATTTCAGCCGGAAATTTCGTCGAAAACAATGGCTCAGTACTCAGGATTATCAATCTATTGAAAACTAAATATAACAAGTTGAAAAGTATTCAGTATGCGTTGAATAACATCGACCGGAACGAGATTTCAAACAGCATAAATTACCTGTATGAAGCCGGTTATCTGCATTTAAGACACATCGAAAGCAAACAGCCATCAAGCCTTGCAGACGACGATTTTGACGCACTTGAAGGCAAGCTTACCGCCAAAGGAATACAGCTTCTTGCCGGAGTGATTCAGGACGAATGCGTGGAAGTATGAAGAAGAAAAACCGCAAGCATTCGATAATTGACGGTCTGCCTTCTGATTTACGTGAAGCCGTCGATGAAATGATTAAGACGGATTTCACGTATCACGAAATCGTTGAGTATATCCGAAAGAACGGCGTTGAAATTTCGGTAAGTTCCGTACAGCGTTACGCCTCAAACCTGAATGCAACGCTTGAATCGCTCCGGCTCGCACAGGAAAATTTCCGTGCGGTTGCTTACAAGAAAAAAATCGACGTTGACACGAAAGATGTTCTTGAAAACGGTGCAGACCAGTTCCAGTCGCTGATTTTCGAGGCTATGGCGGACGAAGAACCGGAACTTTACAAGCGAGTGAAAAAATTCATTAAGGAGAAACAGTCATGAAAATGTATGTTTTGCAGGTACGCTCCGGCTATGAAATTTCGGTCTGTCAGGAACTTGAAAAACAGGGATTTAACGCTGTTCTTCCGATACGACAGGAGTTTATCAGGCGTGGCGGAACATGGAATATCTATGAAAAAATAATATTTACGCAGTATGTTTTTATCAGACTTGAAATTACCGAAGAAAGTTATTACAGAATCAGAAAAATTGATGGTGTTGTAAGGTTTTTAGGCTTTGAAAACGGTGTATTACAGCCATTAAATAATGCCGAGCAAAAATATATTGAGTGGCTATGGAACGGCGGAAAACCTATTGAACCGTCAAAAATTTATGTTACTCCAAGCGGTGAAAAAATAATTATGTCAGGGATTCTGCGAAAATATTCCGGTGAAGAAATTGAGTACAATCTCAGACAGCGGAAAGCGAATATTTTCATAGAAATTGCCGGTCGTAAGCACAGAATCACACTTCCGGTCATGCGAATTTAAAAACAGCACGCTTTCAGAAGCAGGGTTGATGCGTCCCCTGCCGATGAGCGTGATTGCATACAAAAAAACGGATTTTTAAGTCACAAAAGTCCGAATGGCAACGCATACTCAAAAACATACTATTTAAAATCTATTTAAATGCATTTAAAATCGTTTTAAAACTTCCGGTGGTCAAATTATACCGCCAAAAATACATGGCGAAAATGAGGCTTACAGAGCCTTATTTTTGTTTCTAAAAGGAGATGACGGATTTGAGTATCAAAAAACAAAGTCTGCAATCGCTTGCGGACGGAATTTTAAAATTTGAAAATTCAAAAAATATTGTAAAAAACTCCGATTTTTCAGACTTTAAACAATTTCTGAAGAAGTATTTAAACACTCCGGAACCCAGACAACGAAAAAAGTTAGCCGAAAAAGAAAACAGACAGCTGTCGAATTTATTTGAAATCATTGAGGACGGTGTGAAGAATGATATATGAAAAATTGTCCGAAAAACAGCTGAAATCAATGCTTTGGTGGGCGTTTCCTGAAACAAAAAATTATGATGCTATCGTCTGCGATGGCTCTGTACGTTCCGGAAAAACAATGTCCATGACGGTCGGATTCGTGCTTTGGAGCATGAAGAATTTCAACAACGAAAATTTCGCTTTCTGCGGAAAAACAATCGATTCGCTAAAAAGAAACGTCATCACTCCGATGCAGAAATGGCTTGAAGACGTTGTGAAAATCAAAGTAAACCTAAGTCGTAATTTCCTTGATATTTCGCTTTGCGGACACAAAAACAGATACTATTTTTTCGGCGGTAAAGATGAGTCGAGCTATCAGCTGATTCAGGACATAACGCTTGCCGGTGTGCTTCTCGATGAAGTTGCTCTGATGCCGAAATCTTTTGTCGAACAGGCACTTGCAAGATGTTCTGTGAATGGTTCTAAACTCTGGTTCAACTGCAATCCGGACAGTTCTGAACACTGGTTCTTCAAAGAATGGATTGACGAAAATTCCGAAAAAACAGCAGAAAAGAACAGACTTCATTTGCATTTCACTATGGATGATAATTACAGCCTTTCCAAAGAAGTTAAGCAAAGATATGACAGAATGTATTCAGGTGTGTTTTATCAGCGATATATTCAAGGCTTGTGGGTATTGGCAGAAGGACTTGTTTATGGTGCAGTGTTTGACAAAATCCGTCATATAGTCAAAAATTACACTCCATCAGGTCAAGCGTTATATTATATTTCCTGCGATTATGGCACTCTGAATCCGTGTTCAATGGGCTTGTGGGTGTTGGAAAACGGCAAAGCTGTCCGCATAAAAGAGTACTATTACGATGGTCGTAAAAAAAGTATTCAGAAGACCGACGAGGAATATTATGCAGAACTTGAAAAGCTTGCTGAAGGCTACCAAATTCAGCACATAATTGTTGACCCGTCTGCCGCAAGCTTCATAACAACAATAAAAAGACACGGAAAATTCAGAGTTCGCAAGGCAGATAACAAAGTTATTGACGGTATCAGAAATACCATGACGCTTCTTGAAAACGACAGAATTTTTATCTGCGAATGCTGTAAGGACATAATCAGGGAATTTTCCTTGTATCGCTGGGATGACAAAAAATCCCGTGAAAAAGACACAGTCATCAAGGAAAACGACCACGCTATGGACGATATGAGGTATTTTGTGAACACTGCGATGGGACGTGTTCTGAAAGAAATTTACAGAAAAGGAGGCAGAGAATGATTAGTGCGGAAATGGTTTCGTCGGCTCTCAGAGTGCAGACGGTGAACAGTCCTGAAATGCAGGAAGCAATCAGGAAATGGAGCGATTTATACAGAAATTCGGCATCGTGGAACAGCGGAAGAATTATCAGTCTTTGCCTTGCTTCTGCGATTTCAAGGGAGTTTTCACGCCTTGTTCTTGCGGAAACTGAAATTTCTGCCATCGGTGACAGTTACATATCATTACAGTTTGAAAAATTCCGTCCGAAACTTCCGGTCATTGTGGAACAGGCTTGTGCGATGGGCGGAATCATCATCAAACCATATCTTTCAAACGGGCAGATTTACGTTGACACCGTACTTCCGGAAAGTTTTTTTGCTGTGGATTTTTCGGAAGATACAATAACGTCAGCGGTCTTTCCGGAACAGCTTGTTATTGGAAAATACTGCTATACAAGGCTTGAATTTCACAAATTTGACCCGAAGAAAAAAGTTTGTATAATCAGAAATCAATGCTACCGGAGCAATTCTGTGGATTCTTTCGGCTCTCTGTGTTCACTGTCAGAAGTCCCGAACTGGAACGGAATGCAGGAAGTTACAGTGCTTGAAAACGTCGACAGACCGCTTTTTGCGTATTTTAAAATGCCGTTTGCAAATATCATTGATTACGAAAATCCGCTCGGTATTTCGGTCTATGAAAACGCTGAAGAACTCATCCGTCAGGCTGACGCACAATGGGAGCGGATAATTTGGGAGTTTGAAAGCGGTGAAAGAGCGATTGATGCAACTGAGGATATTTTTCGTTACAATCAGAACGGAAAGCCTATTTTGCCGAAAGGTCGTGAACGAATGTTCAGGACATATGACATTCAGGCGACGGAAAAGCCTTTCATTGAAACGTTTTCGCCTGAAATAAGGGACATTTCACTTTTTAATGGTCTCAACAGAATTTTTCAGCGGATTGAGTTCAACTGCGGACTGGCTTACGGCACGCTTTCTGACCCACAGACCGTCGAAAAGACCGCCGAAGAAGTCAGGACTTCAAAGCAACGCTCCTATACACAGATTTCGGCAATTCAGCGAAACCTTGAATTTACGCTTGAAAATTTGCTTTACATATATAATTACTATGCAGGTTATTACGGACTTTCACAGTCCGATGCGGTTTTGTCGTGCATGTGGGGCGACAGTGTTCTTGAGGACACCGACAAGGAATTTCAGCGACGTTTACAGATGGTTTCAGCCGGAATCCTCACGAAAGAAAAATTTATTTCCTGGTACTTTCATTGTGACGAGAATCAGGCAGGTGAATATATTCCGCAGTCTGACGGGCTTTTTGGAGGCGTGTAAATGCTGTCGCCGGAATATTACGAAGGCTGTGCGGACGACGTTATCCGACTTTATGAACGGCTTGAAGACGACATAATTTCCGATATAGTGCGGAGAATTATGAAGACCGGAAAAGTTACCGCAACCGCAAAGCATCAGATTGAACAGCTTCAGGAATCAGGCTTGCTTTATGATGATATTCTGCAGATTATAGCTGAAAACACGGATGCAACAAGTCAACACGTCAGGGCGTTGTTTGAAGATGCAGGAGTTGAAACCGTCGAAATTGACAACGAAGTCTATCGTGAAAACGGCTTGACTCCGGTCGACATCCGGCAGTCACCAGCAATGCGGAGGACGTTGGAAGCCGGCTACAGAAAAACTCTCGGAAACATGAAAAACCTGACCTTAACAACCGCAAGCACTTCACAGATAGCATACATAAATGCCTGTAATTCGGCGTATATGCAGGTTACAAGCGGTGCTTTCAGCTATCAGGAGGCAATTAAAAACGCTATAAAAAACGTCGCCGGAAACGGTGCGTATGTGCTTTATTCGTCGGGGCATCGTGAAAGAATTGATGTTGCTGTAAGGCGTGCGGTACTTACGGGTGTAGGTCAGACCTGTCGTGAAATCGGTATCATGAATGCTGAGGAGTGCGGTTGTGATTTGATGGAAATATCGGCACATTCCGGTGCAAGACCGTCCCATGCAAAGTGGCAGGGAAAAATTGTGTCGCTTTCCGGACGGAAAGGCTATCTTTCAATATCAGACATCGGTTATGGAACTGGTGATGGCTTCGGCGGCTGGAATTGTCGTCACGACTGGTTTCCGTTCTTTGAGGGCTATTCAAAAAGAAATTACACTGAAAAAGAACTGAAAAATCTTGACGAAAAGAAT
This sequence comes from Ruminococcus sp. UBA3280, assembly GCA_002362175.1. GTDB lineage: Bacteria > Bacillota > Clostridia > Oscillospirales > Ruminococcaceae > Ruminococcus. The sequence goes on along the minus strand of DETU01000067.1, from coordinate 22,306 downwards.
ATTGAATACAACGGAAAAATTTATAATCAGTATGAAATTTCACAGATTCAGCGACGTTATGAAAGAGAAATCCGCTCCGCAAAACGTGAACAGGTAGCTTTTAAGGTTGCTGTTCAGGAGACTGATGACCCAGAACTTAAACAGGTTATGCAGGATAGTCTGAATTACGCAAACGACGTTGTGAAAAGAAAACAGGCAAAAATGCGTGACTTCATTCGTCAGACTGGTCAGGACAGAGATTATTTCAGGGAGCAGAATTATCCGAAAGAAAATCGCCGAAATAGCTTGACTTCCGCTAAAACAAGAGGTATAATTAATGGTAGAAGCAGTGGAAAAAATGATAGAATAATATCAGATAACCATACCTTTGAAAAAATAGGAACTATTGATTTTAACGATTTAAAAACTATTAATAAATTATTGAATGAGTTTGAAGCAAAATATAAAGATAGCAATATTGAACATTGTAGAGTATTTGCAAAAAACGGCAATGTTTATGATGTACATGGTGATAGCTATCGGGTAAATACCAGTCTTTTAGGCGATGAAAATATGGGAAGTATAAATGAACATAATCATGTTACTGGAGAAAGTCAGTATTCTTTTAGTTGGGAGGATTTAGAATCATGTGCTGATGATGGAACAAAAATGGCTATTGCTTTTGATGAAAAATACCGATATTATATGATATTTCCTGACAAAAAACTTTCTGAAGATGAGGTATACAATGTTTATCAAAAAGCAGAACAATCAGTTGGTGATGATATGAAACTTCATCCTGAAAAAGTAAAAGAAGGAGATGAACAGCATGAAAGAATCAGAAGGGCTTGTGAAGAACTTGGAATCAAATATTTCAGACAATCAGTTTCCAGATGAATATCTTGAAAGAAGTCAAAAATTGATAGATGAATATGAAAAATCATTAGAAGATTATCGAAAAAATCTTTCTCCATTTAAAGGTCGTGATGATAGAATGAACCCTATACAAAAGAAGCTTACAGCTAAGCTTAGACAAGATATTGCCAAATTAAGAAAAGAATATAATTTGGATAATTGAATTAAAACGCTCTTTAAGGGGCGTTTTAATTATGCTTGAAAACTATTTAAGGAAGTGAAAAAATGTATACACCACGTTATGACAGTGCTTTGTTTATGCTTGATGCAGTGTTTGGTTTTGAGGTTGACTATTCAGTGTATGTCAGCGAAATACTTCGCAGAAAGCACTATGGAAAAGCAAAAAAATATCGCAGATAAGGGCTTATAGCCTTATTTTTATACCCATTTTTAAGAAAGCGAGGAAAAAACAATGGCAGAAGAAACCAAATCCCCCGAAGTTCCGGCAGCAGAAAACGCACCGGAGCAGGCAGAACCAACTGCAAAAACCTACACGGAGCAGGAGTACAACGCCCTGAAAACTCAGCTTGACACCGCCAATGACACCATAAAATCGTATGAAAAAATGGACATTGACGGTATCAAGGCAAGCGTTGAGGACTACAAAGCAAAATGGGAGCAGTCCGAAAATGACCGCAAAGCCTTTGAACACCGCACCAAAGTCAGCGGTTTTGTGAAGTCGCTCGGTCTGAAAGATGACATCTATGAAAAGCACGTCACTGACCTGATACTCGAAAAAGACCTGAAATTTGACGGCGACAAACTCATCGGCGGTGACGACGTTGTAAAGCAGTTCAGGGAAAAGTACCCTGATGCGTTCAAATTCGCTGATACAGGCGGTTTTATCGCACCGACGGGCAATTCAGCCACAGGCAAACTTTCCGGCGTGGAACAGGCTTTTTACAGCATGAACCCTAATCTCAAATCATAAGGAGGACGAAAATTATGCCACATATCGCACAGGAACGCTACTCGTCACTTGTTGACGAAAAACTTAGAAACACACTTGTCACAAAAGACAATGTGATTTTCAATAATCGTTACGAGGGTGACCCTAAAGCCGGCAAGGTTAAAATTCCGGTAAGGGACACGGAAGTTGAGGTCAAGACCTACAACAAGCAGACCGGAGCAACAATTTCACAGGGTTCTACTGCCTATTTTGACCTGAATATCGACATTGACGAGGCTGTCAATGAAATGGTTGACGGCTTTGATGCGGCATCCGTTCCCGACGGAATTACTGCGGAACGTCTTGACAGTGCCGGTTATTCGCTCGGACTTTCAATGGACACAAAGTCAATCAGAAAACTTGAGGAAACCGCCGGAATTACCGTCGCCGCCGCAAAAACCGCCTGTACCGACACAACCGCTTACAAGCAGGTTCTTACCGCAAAACGTATGCAGAGCCGTCTTGGAGTCCCAAACGACGGAAAACGCTGGCTTATTGCATCGCCGGAATTTATGGAAGTCCTGATGTCAGACGACCATTTTATCCGACAGGGCGATATTTCACAGGAACTTGTGCAGAACGGTGTTGTAGGCAGAATTGCCGGATATAACGTGGTTGAGAGCAACAACACAATGTTTGAAAACACAACGCTTGTTTCCGGAAAAAAGACCTCAACGGAATTTATCTGTGGTCATCCGAACTGGTGTCACCGTGTTCAGGAATGGTCTGTGCCGGTCGGCATCAAAGACCTTACGAACGAATATATCGGTTCTTCGGCGGTTCAGGGAAGAAAAGTCTATGGCATCGGAATCTCCAAACCGCAGACCGTTTACGTTAAGCGAGTTGAAGCCTGATGTACGCTGATTTTCCCTTTTATCAGGACTTTTTCAAAGGGCTTTTAATCACAGACGAGGCTACGTTCCGGACGTTTTCGGAGCGTGCCTCTGAATTTGTTGACACTGTGACTTTTGACCGCCTCGCTGATGCGGAACTTCTGAACCGCCATAAGACCAAAATTCAAAAGTGCGTGTGTGCCTTGACGGAACAGTTTTTTCGGCGGAATATAGCGTTTTCGGGTGGCGTTCCGGACTCCGAAAATATGCCGAAAACTTCCGAAAGTATCGGTGCTTATTCAGTGTCGAGGGCAAATCCTTATGACTATGTTCAGGAAATTTCCATGACTGACGATGATTTTCGGAAGTCCCTGAAAAGTACGGTTTTACGCTATTTGGGCAACACCGGACTGCTTTACAGAGGGGTGGAATAATGTTCACGAACACTGAAGTTATCACGATTTTCCATAAAACTGTCAAAAATCGTCTTGCGGTATGGGAAAAACACCTGTTTTACGGTGTTTACTGGGAAAACTCTTCCGGACAGTCCGAAAGTAACAAAGGCATGACCGAAAGCAATCAAATATTGTGCATTATTCCCGAAAAATCGCTAAAAGGCTTCATTCCATGCAAGGACGATTTTATCTGTCTCGGCGACGTTGACGAACACGGCAGTTTAACGGTCATGGAAGTGAAAGATTTCCGCTATGGTTCGGGAAAAGTCAGGCATATCGAGGTGACGGCAAAGTAATGAAATGGAATTTTAAACTCAAGCTGAATGGCGTAAATCCGGAAAAAATCCACCGCACACAGCTTTACATTGACAGCGAAATTCTCAAACGTTCCGACCCGTATGTCACTATGAAAACCGGTTCGCTGAAACGTTCAGGCGAAACCGGAACACGCATCGGAACAGGCGTTATAAAATACACTGCTCCGTACGCAAAACGCCAGTATTTCGCAGGAAAAGCGACCGGTCAGCGTGGTCGGAAGTGGGTTAAAAGAATGTGGCTGTCACAGGGAAAACACATCATCAAAAACGCCAACAAAATTCTCAACGGGAAGTGATATATTGTCAATAATTGAAAGTATAAGAGAATTTATTTCAGGCTGTCCGTTGCTGAAAAACGGTGTTTTACTCAACGTTGACCGTCTGGGTGACACCGAAATCGAATACACTATCGACGGCGAAATGACAGACCCGATTTTAAGAAGATATACGGACGGTTCTTCACTTCGTCAGTTCAATTTTATTTTTGCAAGCCGTGAAAAATACGGTGCGGACACGCTGCAAAACATCGCAAATTCAGGCTTTTACGAGGATTTCGCAGACTGGATTGAAACACAGTCAAACGCAGGAAATCTGCCTGAACTCGACAAATATCGTATTCCACAATATATTGAAGTGCAGTCCGGAGGGTACGTTTTCGACATCGATGACAGCACCGCACGCTATCAGATTCAGCTGAATTTTGTCTATTATCAGGACAGGAGGTACACAAATGGGTAAAAATTTAAATAACGGAAATCTGGTCACAAGACCTAAAAAACTCGCATTTTACGAGGTTTACAGAAATGTTTTTCATCGAATGGAAGGCTTCACAGACCTCGGCTACTCGCAGAATCCGAAGGAATACAGCCGTCAGTACGTCGATGAGGAGTTTGAAAGAACTGACATTGTCGGCTATGCTCCGTCAATTTCGTACAGTTTTGACCGCTACACAAACAACGAAGTTCTTGCGGACATCGTGAAAATCACGGAAAATGAGTACGTCGGCGACCTCATGAAACGCAGAATTGTGACAGTTGATGTATCAGGTGTCGGTTCAGGTGACGGTAATGCGAAAATGCGTGAATATTCCGTCATTCCCGATACAAACGGCGATTCAACCGACTGTCCGACATACTCGGGAAATTTCAAGGCACGTGGTGCTTTGACCGATTGTATCGCAACTTCCGACGACGACTGGCAGACTGTACACGTTACCGAAAAAACCGAATATTCCACAAGTGCCTACATTTCGGTGACAGGCGACGGAGTTGTGGGAACGATTTCAAATGTAGATGGCGGACTGAATATCAGTGGTGAGGTTGAAAAAGATTCGAGGGTTACGTTTTTTGTGAAACCGATGTTCAGTGGTGCAAAGGTTACGCTTTATCGAGAAAACAGCGGTCGTCGTGATAAAATTGCTTCCGATTTCGGAAAACTCGAATCTCCCGACAAACTTATAGTTTCCGATTCCTCATATTATATCGTGGTGGAAGCCGGTGAAAAAAGCACGGATTATTACATTAAACTGACTGCTGTCAATCCTGTTGCTCAGACAGCTTCGGCAAAATCGACTACCGTCGAAAAAAATACTGCAAAGGAGGTTTAAAATATGGAAAACAGCTATATATGGACGATAAACGGCTGTGAGTTTGAAATTGATATGGAGGAGGCAGACACAGTTGAGAGATATCTTTCCGCACTTAAAATTCTTGAAAATTCACAGAATATCGAGACAAAAATCGGTTCTGAAAAAATCCGTGCTTATTGCAGAATTTTCCGTGAATTTTACGACGCTTTTTTAGGCGACGGAACGTCCGAAAAACTTTTTGCCGGCATAAACGATAACAGTCGCAAATACGACGAAATTTTTGAATCGTTGCTTGACATTATCAGCAGACAACGTGCTGAATCGGAGGGCAGAATGTCCAAAATTTCCCAGCGTTATGCACCAAAAAGACGATGATAAACATTTTGTTCGAGGAACTCCCCGATGCTGTTGAAGTATCGGGGAAATTCTATAAAATTGTCACGGATTTCCGTGACTGGATAGCTTTTTTTGACATGATGGCAGATACGGAATTTGACCAAAAGCAGAAAATGTCAACGGCGTTACAGTGGTTTACGGACGAAATACCGCAGAATATTGTTGGTGCTTACAATGCTCTGATTGATTTTGCGGCGTGTTCGGGAATAAGAAAAAATCCCGAAAATCCGCACAAAAATGAAACTGTTTCAGAAATCCCGGCACTTTCATGGCTGTACTATTCGGTGTATGTTCTTGGAGCATTCCGACAGGTTTACGGCATTAATTTGACACGTATCGATTTTATGCACTGGTGGGAGTTTTCGGCGTTATTTGAGGCTTTGCCGGACGACACGCCCATAAAAAAACGCATTGCATACCGTCAGATTAAAATTTCTGACATCAAGGACAAGGAACGCAGAAAACAAGTCCTGAAAATCAAAAAAGCGGTGGCGTTTCCGCATGAACCTGTTTCGGCTGAAAAAACAGGAGCGATTTTTTCGTTTTAAGGAGATGAGACTTTGGCAGACGACAAACTTGAAATTCAGACGGCGATTGATACAGACGGCGTTGATGACGGTATGATTAATATCAAAAATCTTGTCGCAAAGGGTATGGACTTACTGAATAACAGCGTTTCAGTGGGCGTTACTTCCGACACAATGACGGAAAACGGAGAAAATATTTATGAAAAATTGTCGGAAAAAGCTAAAGAAATGGGAGCGACAACGAAGTTTTCAGCAAGCGAAGCGGAAGATGCATTAAATTATTTGGCATTAGCCGGATATGACGCTGAAAAAGCCTGTGATGCACTGTCAGCTCTCGGAATCGACGCAACCACCGAAAATCTACAGCGTTTCGGTGATGTTCTGGCAAAAACGGCAAGCAAGTCAAATACATCGGTGGAACAGCTCGGCGATGCATTACTGGTCTGTGGCGGTCAGGCGAAAATGTCGGGACTTGAACTGAACGAAATGGCGACACAGGCGATGGAGCAGCTCGGAATTTCAGCAAGCGATGCAGTTACGGGTGAACTTCGTCCGGTGCAGGAAGTTCTCATGGACACTATGTCCGCAATGGAAAGTCTCAGCGAAGCCGACAGAATGCAGGCGATGAGCGATATTTTTGACGTTCAGGTTCTTGCTTCTGCCTCTGCTGCGTTGAACAACAGTTCGGACAGGTTCAACGAACTGAGTGCGGAAATCGCAGATTGTGACGGTGCTATGCAGCAAATGGCGGACACGATGAACGATAATCTCGAGGGTGACCTTGCCGGATTCAATTCGAGTCTGGAGGGGCTTGGGTCGAAGTTTACGAAAGTCTGAACGAATCGCTGAGGGGCTATGTGCAGACCGGAACAGGCTATATTCGGCAGTTAAACGACGCTTTTAAAAGCGGTGGCTTTGATGGTCTCGCAAAAGCAGCTGGCAGTGTTCTTACTTCAGCAATTTCCGAAATATCGGCAAAAATTCCTGATTTGCTGAATGTGGCAAAAAGCGTTATCATGTCATTTTTGGAAGGACTTTCAAATGGATCAAAAGGCATAGGTGTATTTTTTTCAAATATTGTTATTACGATATTGATAATATAATTGAATTTGTACCGCAATTAATTGAAACAGGTGCAAAAATTATTGTTTCTTTCGCACAGGGATTATTAACAAAATTGCCTGAAATCAAGGAAAAAGCCCCCGAAATAATAAAAGAATTTATCGGTGGATTTGTCGCAAAAAAAGCAAACCTGATAAAAACAGCTGTTTCCTTGACAAAAAAATTTTCGCAGAGTTTTTCGGAAATTTTGCCTGACATCGCAAATACGGGAACAGAAATTTTGCAAAATCTGATAAATGGCGTAGTTTCGGAAATTCCAAAGCTTACAACAATTGCACTTAAAATAATTACAGTTCTCTTAAACGGTCTGACGAACACAATAAATATGATTTTAGAATTTGCACCACAAATTCTAGGTATGTTAATAAACGGCGTAATTTCTGCACTTCCACAGCTTTTTGAACTGGCTGTTACGATTTTATCAACACTTGTCGATAATCTTGTAAACGCTGTGACTTCGATTCTGGAATTTGCACCGCAGATTTTAACAAGCCTGATTGACGGAATTATTGCTGTTCTGCCGATGCTGATTGACTGTGCGATAAATATTATAGATACTTTGATTTCGGGAATAATCAATAATTTAGAACCGATTTTAATGGCGTGCGTCGAAATTCTGATGGCGTTGCTGAACGGCATTATTGAAAATATCACAATAATCGTCAGTGCAGCAATAGAAATCCTGAACGCTTTGATTTCAGCGATTACTGAAAATTTACCGATGATTATTTCGACGGCAATTGAAATTCTCATGACGTTACTTAATGGTATAATAGAAAATCTGCCGATACTGATTGACGCAGCCATTGAAATTCTGGATACGCTCGTGAACTGTCTGATTGAAAATCTTCCCATGCTTATTGATGCGGCGATAAAAATTGTAAAACAGCTTTTTGACGGAATAATCGACAATCTTTCCAAAATTCTTGATGCAGGTGTAAAGCTGGTAACAGAACTGGTTTCAGGTCTTGTCAAGGCAATTCCGAAAATTACCAAAGCAACTCCGCAGATTATTTCGGCAATCTGGGACACACTCAAAAAAACCGACTGGGTTTCGCTCGGCGTAGATATTCTGAAAGGCATTATATCTGGTCTGGTTGAGGGACTGAGTGCGGCTTAGGACACTATAACGGGAGTCTGTGAAAGTCTCTGGAACGGTTTCAAGGATTTTTTTAATATTAATTCGCCTTCAAAACTTATGCGTGATGAAATCGGACGGTGGTTACTCCCGGGCATTGCCGTTGGTGTTGAGGACACGTCCGATGAAACGGCAGACGACATAAATAACAGTCTTAAAAATCTCTCGGAACAGCTTGAAACTCCGACAATTTCATTGCCTGAATTTGAAAATCCTGAAATGATGTTGCCTGACAATACAATATTTACTCAGCAGATTGAACTTTTAAGGGATTTTTCGCCAAAAAACAGTGTTCCGCCACTTGATGATGAACGTATTACAACGGAAATTCAGTCACAGCTTGATGAGCTTACGGTCACTCTAAATGCTAACAGTTTTATTTCACGGTTTGGGACGATACTTTCAGGCATGGGAAATATCGCTGTTCCGCAGTATTCCGAGATTTACGGACAGGTTAAGAGCGTTCCTGAAAGGTATGAAAACAGACATTCAGAACTTCCGCAGAATATGCATTTGAGTCCGAAAATCAGCGTTTTCATAGGCGACACGGAAATAAAAGACTTCGTAATTTCGGCTATTGATGAGGCAAATGCGGTTTCGGGAGGTGTAAGTGTTTAATGGCGTGGCTGAAAATTTCACAGTATGACTTTTCCGAATTTTCGCTGAAAAACCAGTACACAGGCGAAAACGGAAACACAATAATTTACCCTGTAAAAATGCACAAGAAAAGAATTTCCGTCACAGCTGAACTTTCGGAGATTGAATACAGAGTTTTTGCCGGTATTGTTAAAAATCCCGAGTTCAACTGCGAATACCATACACCTTGCGGAAACGAACTTCTGTCGGGTATTTTTACGGTTACTTCCGATATAACGGCTGTGAAAATAATTCCCGAAACGTCTGTAAACTGGGCGTTTTATGCGGTTTCGTTCACGATTGAGGAGGTGTGAAAAATGGTGATTGAAGAATACGCAAGGCTTGAGGTAACGCTTCCGGACGGGCGGAAATTTGACATTTCCGAAGATGATATTATCAAAGATTCACTTTCACTGACATCACAGTGCATCAACGGAAATACTTTCGGATTCGGCTGTGTATCACCTGCACAGCTTTCCGTGAAATTTCGGCTGAAATCCTCTGATATAGGACGTTACGACGTTTACAGAGCGAAAATTATACTTTATTCATATTTCGGAAAAATAGCTCCTGACGACGGCGGAAAAAAAGGTGTTTTCAACGTTACGTCGGTCACGAAAAAAAATGATGTATTTACAGTTTCCGCTTCAGACAACGTGTGCTGGCTTGACAGTTCTGCTTTCGACGGCGAAGGGGATGAGTTTGGCAATAAAATTTACAAACGCTTAAACAGAGATTCTTTGTCCGGCTGGAATGCCGGGGATGTATTTGGTGTGATTGTTGGCGATGTTGCCGGCGAAGTTACCGAAGAGATGTCAGGATTCAGACTGTCGACTTTATTTGCGGATGGCTTAACTTATGAACGGATTCCGAATGCCAGTGCAGAATTTACAGGCTATAGTATGCCGTCAAGCGGTCAGGGGGCATATTACGAACGCCACGTAGTTTTGTTAAATGGTGAACAGTCCGACAACATAAGAGACTATGTTGCCTGGCTTGCAGAATATATGGGCGGATTTGCTGTTGCTGACAAAAACGGAAATATCGAGTTCAGACTTTTTGAAAGTCCGTATTATCACAAAAATCCCGAAATACTTGACTTTTCGGAATTTCAGCAGGATACACTTGAAATAGCAGGATTCAGTATTTTTCTGTATTCTGTAAAAATGATTACGGAGGACAATTATTGCAACAGTTTTTCTTTTGGAAAATCAGATGAAAAAAGTGCTGTAAACGTTGAAACAGAAATAAAAAATAATCCGTTTGTTGAGTTTTGCTATGAATATTCCGTCAAAAATAACAAGGGAAGTCTGTACAATTTGGTTACTCCTTTAGAGTATTATCAGCACTGGATTCAGATTCGTCCTTTTTCCGCAACATATCACGGAAATAAATATCTGCATCTTGGTCAGTACATAAAAATAAGGGACGAAAACGGCACGGAATATGAAACGACTATAACAAATATTACGTGGAAATTCCGTGGAGGACAGCAGATAAAATGCGTCGGTGAAGATTCGAGACCGCTTTCACAGGCACGCAAAAGAAATCAGGCAGTCCGTATGGGTGAACGAATGAAAACGCAGATAAACAGGCTCAGAGAACGGATTGAGAACGGAGGCTGATAATGGAAAAATTTTATGACAAAATACCCGAAATGACGTTCTTCGTCGGTGATACACTGCCGATTTTTGTAATTAAAGTAAACAGAGAAAAACTTGACGATTGTACTATGAAAATGGTGATTTCAAGGGTAAAACCGCCGGAAGAAGCTGTGATTGTCGAGGAATGCGGAAATTATATGACACATTTTTCTGTACATCTTACAAGCGAGAAAACAAAAAATCTGACCTCAGGAACATATCGAATTGCCTTCATAATGACGGACAAAATTGGTCTTACATATGTAAAACTTTCAGGTCTGATGCACGTCCGTTCACTGACGGAGGGCTGAAAATGGATTTTACTTTTAATATAGACAACAGTCTGATATTCGACATCAGTCAATCAGACGATATGAAGTTAAAAATAAAAACTATGCCTGAAAAAGAATACATCGAAAAAAAATCTGTACCCTGTACGGTGTCTTTTTCGGTTTCCGCACTTTTTTCGGACGTGGTATCGTCGGTTTTCAGAAAAGAAGAAGAGGAGGACAACCTGATTCATGGCAGTTGAAAGAATATACATTGATGATGAAAATACAGAAACAGCACTTGAAAAATTGTCGGAATATCTTAAAAAAACGGCTGTTTCGAAGTACTTTTCAAAAGTTGAGATTAATGAGGACGTAATATCCTGTTACACGGATAATGATTTTTTGATGATGACAATCGGTTATCCGCTCAGTACCGCAGGGGTGACAGTTTATACCCGTAACGGCACGTTTCTAAATATAAAAACGGGAAGCAGCAGCTATACAAAATTCAGCAATGCATATGAATGTATTAACGGTATATCCTTTCAAATAAATCAAACAACCACTTCAAATCACCCATTTGCGTTTACAATAACAAAAGACGAGACAGAAAATACAACTATTGTTTTAACAAATAATTTACGTATTTCTTCCGAAAGTACAGTTTCCACTTATATAATCAACGAAAACAGCGGTGCAATCAATCCGATAAAAACAGTACCATATGATGCACATGATTTTGTCAAGACCGTGCTTGCACCTTTTGTCGTTGCAGGTGATAACGGCAACTATACTCCTGACGTTTTTTTGCAGTTATTTGGTCATAACACGGAACAGGGTACGCTTGATATTAATGATGTCAAATATTTTTCAAACGGTCTGTGGTGTATAAAGGACGAGTGAAATGAAAGAAAAAATGATGAAATTAATTGACGTAAAGTCAATTGTAACATTGTTCCTGACGTTTGTTTTCGGCATTCAGACGCTGAAAGGACAGGTTTCAACGGAGCAGTTTCAGACAATTTTTACAACTGTTATCGCCTTTTATTTCGGAATACAGTACGCAAAAAAGGAGTGAAAGTATATGATTACGGTAAGTGAACGTGAACGTTTCATAAAATATCCTGACGACGATAAAACACGTATTATCGCCGAAATTTACGCCGACGATTTGTCGGAACTTCCCGAAATTGACGGAATAGACGGTTGTGAACTCGCACAAGGCAGTGTTGCATACGTGATAAAAACGGGCGGACTTTATGTACTTAGCAGTGACGGAAAATGGTACGACAGTGACGGAAAGGAGGCTGAAAATGAATCTGCACAGGATTCTCAAAATCAGTAAAGGCATACCGCCCGAGAATCTGCACGATATGCTTTTTGTCCGAAAAAACGGAAAGAATAATACATTGACTTCAACGGTTTCGGGTTATCCGTGTATACTTGAAAACTCGGTTGTGGGAAATGTCAGAAAGTACAGGATTTACGGCAACGGAAACGGTGTGGGCAATCTGACAGCAGAGGGTGAATATTCGGGAAAATACTGTATTCCGGTTGTGTGCGGGGGAAAGAATTTATTTGATAAGAATGCCTCTTATACTATTAGTGTAACAACTTATAACTATACTATCGGTAATCTTGACCCTGAAAAATACTATACTTGCTCAACAAATTTTCAGAAAACTGTGTTGACAGCATCGGTGTATTTCGGTGGAGGACAATCAAATCTAAATGGCGTGTGGAGCGGAGAACCAAAAACTTTTAAACCAAATATAAATGGCGAAATAAGCGTATATATTCGATACAAAGAAGCTGATGATGCCACGCCGGTAATTGATGATGTTCTTAACGGAAGCATTACCGTGATGGTTGAAGAAGGCTCAACGGCGACTGAATATGAATCGTATCAGACACCGGTCACAACAAATATTTACCTGCACAAACCGCTTGAAACAGGCGATATTCTGAAATATCCCGAAAATATTACTGAACACGCAGACGGAACTTCAGAAAAAGTAATATTGCCCGAAGTCCCGACGTTTGAGGGTACAACCGTAATTTCGACAGATACCGAAATCAAGCCGTCAAATATTAAAATTGAATACAAAGTGAGGAAATAAAAATGACAAATACATACAAATCAACCGACAAAATCCAGCTTACCGAACACTTTAACGTGTCTGAATTCCGCTGTAAGTGTGGAAAAAATCACGACACAATACTTAATCCTGAACTTCCCGAAAAGCTTGAAAAACTTTATAAGTCCCTGAACTGCTCGAAAATCATCGTCAATTCAGGCTACCGCTGTACGTCACACGACAAGGCTGTTGGTGGTTCAGGCTCGGGACATCACGTCTATGGAAACGCCGCTGATATTGTGTGCTACGACCAGTCAGGCAATAAAATCAGTTCAAAGAAAGTCTGCTGTGTCGCACAAGATGTTGGCTTCGGCGGTATCGCAAACATAGATTCAAGCTATACGGCAACACACGTTGATGTGCGACCGTCGAACTTCTGGAAGGGTGACGAAACTAAAACTACCGCTTATTCATTGACGGACGACTTCTACAAATACTACAGTCTCAGTAAATCCGACGTTTATCCGACTGTTGTCAATAAGTCCAAAAACATTACGCTTACTCTTGACGGAGTGACATACTTGGGTACAATTACCGAAAAGTAAAAATATAAAAAATCTCTCCGATTTTTCGGAGGGATTTTTTTGAAACGGAGGATTTTTTATGAAAAGTTTTATACCATGGATGGGCGGAAAAAGTCTGCTTGCAAGGAAAATAGTGGATTTGTTTCCCGACGATATAAACCGATATATTGAAGTATTTGGCGGTGGCAGTTCGGTGCTGTTATACAAGGAAAAACACGCCGACCTTGAAGTTTACAACGACCTCAACAGCGACCTTGTGAATCTTTTCCGCTGTGCGAAGTATCACCGTGCGGAACTTCAGCGTGAGATTTCGGGCTACTTCAATTCACGTGAAATGTTTGAGGACATAAAAGCGAAAATGAATATTCGTGGATTTACCGACATTCAGCGTGCGGCGATGTTCTACGTTATTACAAAACTGAGTTATGGTTCAAATATGCGGACTTTCGGCGGTAGAAAACGCAATCTTTCGCCGGATTATCTTGAACAGATTGAAGAACGTCTTAAAAATGTTGTGATTGAAAATATGGATTTTGAAAATCTGATTAAAAAATATGACAGTCCGAAAGCGTTGTTTTATTGTGACCCTCCATACAGCAACCGTGAACGCTACTACGAAAAAACATTCAGAACAGACGACCATGAACGTTTAAAGGCAGTTTTAAGCGAAATACAGGGACGTTTTATACTTTCTTACAACGATGATGAATATATCCGTGAATTTTATAAGGATTACGAAATTATCACTGTTGAACGTCAGAATAATCTTTCAAAAGGAACGTACAAGGAATTGATAATCAAGAATTTCTGATATATTTTTCAAGAATAATAACGAATACTGTTATATTATCGTTATATAGCACATCATTCAGACGGAAACCACAAAAAATAATCCATGAAATAACATTAAATGCTCCTTAAGGACTATTTTTAAAGTCTTTAAGGAGCGTTTTTTCATATCTGATTTTAAATATTTTTGTATATTAAGTTATATATTCTTAATTTTGAATTGTAGAAGTTTGTCCCTGTATTATTCATATTGTTTTTGTCGTACATTTATTTCGGCGGGGAGTCCGTTGGTGAGGTCGTTGCAGAGAGTGTCAAAGCGGTCAAGAATTTTTAATATTCGTTCTTGTTCCTCTATAGGCGGTATTGGAATTTTAAATTGATTAAATTTTGTCATATCAACAGAAGAGAAATTACCTTTTTTTAAATTATTCATACAATATTCATCTAATTTAAAACAATAATAAAATAAAAACATTATACTAAATTGATTTTGATACTCTTTTTTTAATGTAAGACAAGTAAATCTTTGATTACACATAAAATCAACATTTATTAAAGCGTGTTCTCCGATTGTGGCAGATGTGGAAACTATTATTGAATCAGCAGAAAAAGGTTTATTTTTCACAGCTTGTAAAGTCACTTTTTGCAAAGCGTCTGAAAGAATCCTACCATTTTCCCTTATATCGTCCATACGAAACCACGGAACAGTACCATTTTTCCAGTATTCCGCTTTTGACTTTGAAGGAGTGTAACCATTACGAATATCAAAGATTTCTCCCAATGTTTTATACTCTATATCATCACCAAAAGTTAAAAGTTTATCACGGTAATATGAATACTGTTTTCTTCTTAAATTAAGCTCTTTTTCAAGCATTTGTCGTAATTCTGCAACACTTGCGGAATATTTATCAAGTATTCGGACAATTTCACTTTGTATCTCTATAGGCGGAAATGGGATTTTAAAATCTTCTGTTACAGATAAAGAAATTTGTGGCATTGACCCCATGCCTGACGCTGATTTTCTGAAAAATCCAATATTATTTTTCAATATATAATATAAAAATTTAACTGAAATTTCATTTTCTGCTGTATAACTCCACATTTCGTTTTTAAATGTAAAAGGTTTATCATAATAGATAAAGTCTATCAAACCTCTTGACTGCACAATCACAGACGGTACTTTTATAATATTTGCTTTTGGAATATCCTCCTCGTTGGTATTGATAACAGTTTTACCACCTGCAAATATTTTTACTTTTCCATTATCTTTAGCAATATTCTTCATTTTACCGGCTGTTATTGGTGTACCTTTTAATCTGGTAAAATAATCTTTAATTTTTACATATTCCACACCATCGGGACAAAATTGATTTATCAAAGTGTCAAGTTTCGTCATATTATAATCACCTCTTTCCGTATTTAATACATTCAAAAGACAATCTGTCGGAGTTTCCCCCGACAGAATCTTTAAAATTATTCTACTGTAACACTCTTTGCGAGATTTCTCGGCTTATCAACGTCATATCCCTTTGCAACAGATACATAATATCCCATAAGCTGTAAAGGTATTACAGAAAGACTTCCTGCAAAAAGCGGATTGGTCTGCGGAATATATACGGTGAAATCAGCTGTATCTTCAATATTGTAATTACCGTATGTAGTAAGTCCCATAAGCGAAGCCCCACGACTCTTTACTTCAACCATATTACTTACAGTCTTTTCGTACAAATCAGGCTGTGTGAGAACGCTTATAACAAGTATACCGTCCTCAATAAGACTGATAGGACCGTGTTTGAGTTCTCCTGCTGCGTATGCTTCCGAATGAATGTAGCTGAGTTCTTTCATTTTAAGACTTCCCTCAAGACTTATTGCGTAGTCTATGCCACGTCCGATAAAGAAAGCATCTTTAGCGTTAGCAAGCTTATTTGCAAACCACTGTATGCGTTCCTTATCTTCAAGAATTTTCTCGATTTTTTCGGGAATGGTATAAAGTTCGTCAATCATTTCCATACAGTATTCAGAAGTAATTTCTTCTTTTGCAAGTGCAAACTTCATTGAGAGAAGATAACCTGCTATAAGCTGAGTACTGTATGCTTTTGTAGTAGCAACGGAAATTTCAGGACCTGCAAGAGTATAGAAAACGTTATCCGCCTCACGTGCAATTGACGAACCGACAACATTTACAATGCCAAGAGTTTTCACACCACATTCCTTAGCCTGTCGGAGTGCTGCAAGACTATCAGCCGTTTCACCTGACTGACTTATTATTATAACAAGACTGTTTTCAGCAAGTTTCATTTTTCTGTATCTGAACTCAGAAGCGAGTTCAACTCTTACGGAAAGTGAAGTGAGTTCTTCCATTACGTACTGAACAGCCATTCCTACATAATAAGCCGAACCGCACGCAACAATATAAACCTTACTAAGATTTTTTATTTCTTCATCTGTCAGACCGACTTCACTGAAGTCTATCATGCCGTCCTTTACAACGGAATTTATTGTATCACGTACAACTTTTGGCTGTTCGTGAATTTCTTTCAGAATGAAGTGTTCGTAACCGCCTTTTTCAGCAGATTCAGCGTCCCACTTGATTTCGGTCAGTTCCTTTTCTATTTCCTCACGGTCGATATTATAGAAAGTAACGTTTCCTTTTTCAAGCTTTGCGATTTCCATATTGCCTATGTAGTAAACGTTTCTCGTATATTTGAGAATAGCAGGGACATCAGAAGCAACGTATGTCTCGCCGTCTGCTATACCTATAATCATAGGGCTTTCCTTACGTGCGGTATAGATTTCCTCGGGATAGTCACTGAACATGACAGCAAGTGCGTATGAACCTCTTATCCTTATCATTGCACGGGCAATTGAATCCACAGGACCAAGACCGTATTTTTTATAGTAATAATCAATAAGTTTTACAGCAACTTCCGTGTCTGTCTGCGACTTGAAAGTATATCCGCTCTTTGAAAGTTTTTCCCTGAGTTCCTGATAATTTTCTATAATACCGTTGTGAACACATATAACGCTTTCATCATCACTGCAATGCGGATGAGCATTGAGAACAGACGGCTCTCCATGTGTTGCCCATCTTGTATGACCTATACCGCAACAGCCTTTTACAGCCTCACCGTTGTTAGTCATTTCTTTAAGAACTTTGAGTTTTCCCTTTGTTTTTACTATCTCCGTTTCATTTTTGCCGTCACGTACTGCAATACCTGCCGAATCATAGCCTCTGTATTCAAGCTTTGAAAGACCGTCAAGCAGAATCGGGGCAGCCTGTTTACTTCCTGTAAAGCCGACTATTCCGCACATAAATTTTTCCTCCAACTGTATAATATTTAAATTTAAACAAGCATCTGTTTTTAAGGGTCAGAAAACCCATAATACTATTATATAGTAAAAATAATAATTTGTCAACTGAAAAACATATGAAAATTATATTTATAAAAAAACGATGCAGTACAAAAATACTGCACCGTTTGGAATACATTTACTTTATATAGTACCATTTATTTTCTTACTGTCTCGGTTTACCACATTCCGCACAGAATTTACCTGTGTTTTCAACACCGCATGAACATTTCCAAGTACCTGAAACAGCAGGTTTCGGCTTGCCACATTCCGCACAGAACTTTCCCATATTTTCAGTACCGCATGAACACTTCCAAGCACTCGAAACAGCAGGTTTTTGACTTCCGCACTCTGCACAGAATCTTCCCGTGTTTTCAGTACCGCAGGAGCATTTCCATGTATTTGCATTATTTTGCTGTGAACCCATCTGGAAAAGGTTTTGTGCATTAAAGCCTCCTGCCTGCTGAGCCATATTCATTCCGTAAAATCCCATAGCCGAACCGCCTGTATTTCCTGCTGCTGCTGTCATTGCGTTAGCCTGAGCGTTTACAAGTGTTGCGGCGGCATTGGTTGCGTTTCTGTTCCAAGCCGTATCTTCAAACTTCTTTATTCTTTCCTCGTCGTCCTTTGAAATAGTAACTGAATTAATCGCAACGGAAACAATTTCAAGACCTCTCTTTTCGTTCCACTTAGGAGAAAGAACACTGTCCATAGCGTCGGAAAGTTCCATTGTATGTGCAGGAAGTTCGTCATATCTGATGCCCGAAGCTGAAATTTTTGCAAATGCGGGATTCAGTGCGTTCAGAAATTCTGATTTCAACTGCTGGTCAATATTTGAACGTGTATAAGCACTTGCAACGTTTCCGCATACGTTTGTATAGAAAAGCAGAGGGTCGCTTATTTTATAGGAAAAAACACCGTTACAGCGAACGCCTACAGTAAAGTTTCTGCCTATATCTTCATAAGTCATTCTAAACGGTACAGGATTTTGTGTACCGAATTTATTGTCTGTAATTTCCTTTATATTGAAGAAATAAACACGCTGGTCGTGGGCGGTATCTCCGCCGTAAGAAATACGCTTGCCTATCAGCTTGAAAGTCTCTTTGATGTTGCTTCCGAGATTTCCGCCGAAAAGACTCGGTTCTGTTGACATATCATAAGTATATTCACCCGGAACGGCACACATTTCAACCACTTGTCCCTGGTCAACGATAATCATGCACTGTCCGTCACTTACAGCGATTGTGCTTCCGTTTGTAATTATATTGTCGTTTCCTTTATTTGAAGAAAACAAACCTGTTTTCTTTTTACCCTTTACAACAAGAACATCGGCGGGAATCGCATCACAATAAAAAAATTCTTTCCATGTATCGCCGAATGTTGAGGCGGTCGCCATAACAGCAGCCTGAATAAGTCCCATAAAAATTAGCTCCTTTCGTAACTAAATAATTCAAAGATTATATATGCATAATAATTATAACATATTCTGATGAAAATTGCACGGCTTTTCAGAAAATTTTCAGCAAACTTTCATAATTCGTCTGTCAAATCATTCCCATTCTTTCCATATGTCAGGGCAATAGCCTATAGTTGCTTTTTTTCCGTTGCGGACAACAGGAGTTTTTATAATATTCTGATTTTCAAAAACCTTTTCTTCCTTGTCATTGTCAGAAAGATATTTAATCAGTGTAAGCAAATCGTTTTCTTTGGAATTTTGGTCAATCATGCATTCAAGATCGCCGACAGCCTGCTTTATACTGTTAAATTCCCCCTTGCTCATGCCTTTTTCTTTCATATCTATTAACTGATACTTGATACGGCGTTCCTTAAAAAAGCGTTCAGCCTTTCTTGTATCCGAACACTTTTTAGTGCCGAAAATCTGAATATTCATTTTAATCCTCCTGCTTGAATGCGATACTGTCTATATCTTCTGCTGTCCTTGTGATTTTAAATTCAATACTTTGCAGGTCAAGACCGTTCTGTGCAAAATAGAGACGTACCGACGTAAAACGTGAGAACATAGGTATTTCCTTTGAGAACGATACTGGTTTACCGCCTGTGCCGTTCCATGTGAAAGTACCGCTTGCCGTACCCATTACAAAGAGGGTAAGAGGAATCTGTGCAAGTTCACCCTGTTCAGATGAAGCGGTGATAGTGACGTTGTACCAACCGGCATTTTTTACAATCAGTGCAAAGCTGTAATTACTACCCTTTTCTGCTTTTACTTCATTAAGGTCAAGTTTAAATTCATTGTCCACTTCATAGAAAACTACAGGTGAATCGTCTGCATTTTCATCTTCAGAACGGTTTATAATTTCAACTGTTTCTTCCTCACCGCAAAGTCTTTTCATGGCGTTTGTATTCATAATAAAACGACATATATTCATTGCGTTCCGCTGTAGTTCACTTCTTTTCAGTTCACCTTTTTCAAGTGAATCAAGAGTGTTGTCGTCGCCTGAAGAACCGTCTGCACATACCATATATACATCATTCTGTGCCATTGCCATTGCCGCAAAGTCTGTCTTATTGGGTTCACCGTCACGGACATTTATATTTGCCCACCAGTCTGTCATTATGAATCCGCTGAATCCCCATTCATTGCGGAGAATTGTAGTATTCAGGTCAAAATTTCCTGCTGTCCATAGACCGTTTATAGAACCGTAAGTAGTCATTATACTGTCGGCATTTCCTGATTTTACAGCTATTTCAAAACCTTTCAGATAAATTTCACGTAAAGCACGCTCGGAAATTACAGAATCAACAAAGTGACGGTTTGTCTCCTGATTGTTTCCGCAGAGATGCTTTATAGTGCCTGTAACTCCTGAATTATGAAAACCGTTTAGTTCAGCAGAAGCCATTGAACCGGTAAGGAAAGGGTCTTCCGAAAAATATTCAAAATTTCTTCCGTTCAGGGCAAAACGGTGTATATTCATTCCGGGACCAAGCAGACAATCAACTTTGTTTGCGGTCATTTCAAGTCCTGTATACTCAAAAAGCTCCTTTACAAGTTCACGGTTGAAAGTTGACGCTATCATAGTACCATTTGGCAGACTGAAAGCCTTTGTACCACAGTCAAGCCTCATTCCCGAAGGTCCGTCAGAACAACAGCAGGCAGGTATTCCTAAGTTAACAAGATTATCAGACACCCCTCCGAATGCTGAAGCTGTACCTGCTGTAACTCTCGGACTACCCATACCCTCACCACGAATAATACATGAAAGGTCATAATCTGAAAACTGTGCTATAAATTCCTCAATAGTGTTTTTACCTTTTCTGACATCAGAAAGTTTTATGCCTCTGTCACCTGTGCAGGTAATTTCCGCAGGAATATTGTCAAGATGTCTCTGCTTTTCATCAATCTCACTTAACGGAACATCTTCTGTTTCGGGAATAAAACCGTTTTCTGTCAATACCGCTTTAGTTCTTCTGAAAGGAATTACAGGAGACATTGCCTGTGAACATTCATATAAAACTGTTGTTTCTTCATTAATATATACATCTGCGGTTATTAAGTTTCTTATGCTGTTGCCGACAAGGAATCTATATTCTCCTTTTTCAAGAACCCAGCAGAATCTGTGACCTGTAACACCTGAATCGTCATAAGATGAAACATCATAATAGTTTACCTTTATTTCAAGAGTCTGCGACTCATTCGGTGCAAGTTTTTTTGTTTTGGCAAATCCGCACAGTACTTTTGCAGGTTTTCCGAGTTTACCTTGTGGCTGTTCACAATAAACCTGCACAACTTCCTTACCGCTGTAATTACCCGTATTGGTTACTTTTACGTAGAAAACAACTGAATCTTCGTTATATATATTTTTTTCCGTTGCTATCTCAAAATCGGTATATGAAAGACCGTAACCGAACGGATAACGCACCTTATCCTGTGCAAACGTCTCAAACCAGCGGTATCCAACGTATATATCTTCACAGTAAAAATTTCTTTCTTTACTGCCGAAATTATCATAAGCAGGATAATCACTGATTTTATATGCGACAGTATCGGGAAGTTTTCCGCACGGACTGATTTTTCCCGTAAGAACGTCCGCCGTACCTGTACCGCCTGTCATACCGCCCTGCCATACATAAAGGACAGAATCGGGATTATATTCATCAACAAATGACATATCAATAATACCGCCGACATTCAGCAGTACAATAACTTTACTGAACGCTTTGCGTACTTTGGAAATCATATCGTTTTCCTTTTCGGTGAGAAGATATGAACCTGCTTCAATCCGTGCGTCCTGTTCTTCACCTGCTGTACGTCCGATTATTACAATAGCGGTTTCACTTTTTTCAGAAGCCTTTCTGACCGTTTCATCATCAAGAGGCATTTCTTCCTGCGACCATGGTTCATCACCCCAGCCACCGCCGAGGTCGTACGGATTTTTTTCGTCCCACTTTTTGTAAACTTCAAGAAGTTCTTCATTTATTCTGACACCTGCTTCAAGAAGTCCGTCAACTATTCCCGTTACCTTTGAAACATTAACCATACCGCCTGAACCTGTACCGCTTTTATAGTAATGAAGCTGGATTCTTCCGAAAACCGAAACAGTTTCATCACTTTTCAGCGGAAGTGCATTGTTGTCATTTTTCAGCATAACAATACCCTCTGCAACAGTTTTTTCTGCTGTTTCAAGATATTTATTCCAGTCAAGAGTTTTCATTATAAAATTCCTCCGTAAATAATATATTGCTGTACACATATTATATCAATTATTAACATCAATT